>NZ_VHLC01000023.1:0-97296 GCF_006547355.1 Myxococcus sp. AB036A
CACTCCCCACCGAGCCCATCCGGGTGGAGAACCGGCCCACGGCCCGTGCGCCATCACCGTCGCCTTGGGCGGCCTGTCCAGGTGGGTGGCGTGCTCGGTCTGGCGGCTGGCGGGGCGGGCGGGCCGTTCGGAAGGCTTGGAGCCTGATGGCGACGGTGATGGCGCACGGGCCGTGGGCCGGTTCTCCACCCGGATGGGCTCGGTGGGGAGTGTGTCGTCATCACCGCGACCCGCCGTCAGGGTGGACGTGTCCTTCGAGAGCTCCTGCGCGGCGGCGGTGCGTTGCGCCGCCGCGCCAGGCGGCGTCACCCGCGCCAGCAACTGGGCGCACTTGCGGCAACCTTCCGCATGTCTGCGCAATGGATTGGATTCCGAAGCATGAAGCTGTCCAGCGGCGAGCGCCCGCGCGGTGATTTCGTCAAAGCAGGACACGGAGGCAACGTTCTCCCACGCTCCGTGTCCCCGAGAAAGGGGGGCTTTTCATGCCAAGCGGCCCTTTCTTGGACTCTCTGCTTCACGCCGGGGGCCGCGCGTGCTGCCATGCGGTACGTCTGGCTGCGTCATCCTGGAGTCCCAACGTGTCCCACACTTCGCCCTCGCTCGAGCTCTCCCAGCCTCCGCTGCTCGCCAAGGAATTGCTGCGTGCCGCCGTGGCACGCCGGCCCTCTCGGCCCGGAGAGGTGCCTCGCCTGGATGTGCGGGTGAAAGGCTTCACCCCGGATGCCAGACAACTGGCCCGCTACCGGGAGGTGTGTGGGTTTCCCGAGGATGGCTACCTGCCGCTGCCTTTCCCTCAGGTGCTCGCGACGTCGCTGCACCTCACATTGCTCAACCACCCGGCGTTCCCCTACCGGTTGCTGGGCATGGTGCACGTGCGCAATCACATCCAGCAGCATCACCGCCTGCACGCCGGGGCCCGGCTCTCCGTCCATGCCTGGGTCGAAGGCCAGCGTGAGGCACGGCAGGGGCGCGAGCTGGATTTGCACACCGTGGTGGAGTCGGACGGCGCGCAGGTGTGGAGCGCCGTCACCACCATGCTCCGCCGCCTGCCTGGAATGGGGGTGCGGCCACGTGAGGCGGGGCGTCCTCCCTCCACCGACGAGGCGCAAGTCTTCGCCAACAGTCGTCCGGCCAACTGGTCCGTCCCGGAGAACGCGGGCCGCCGTTACGCCCGGGCCTCGGGCGACTACAACCCCATCCATCTATATGGCTTCACGGCGCGCCCCTTCGGCTTTCCCCGCGCCATCGTCCATGGAATGTGGACCGTGGGCCGCTGCGTGGCGGAGATGGGCGAGGCCGCGGAGGCTCCCGCGCTCACGTTGTCCTCGGAGTTCCGCCGTCCGCTCCTGCTGCCTTCCCGGGTCATCTTCCAGACCGCCCCGCAGCCAGAGGGCGCCGTTGCCTACCGGGTGATGGCGGAGGACGGCCAGCTCCACTTGCTGGGCCGCCTGTCACCGGGCGCGTCGCCAGCGCGGTGACGATTCGCCCGGCGCGGGACTGAGGGTGTCACTGCGGCACGAGCAACACGTCATCCAGGTACAGCGCCGGCTGGTCCGTGCCGGAGTCGTCCTGGAAGTAGATGTCCCGCAGCGTGCCCGTGGTGGCCCCGATGCTGGAGAGGGGAATCGTCACCTGTTGCCAGACTCCGGGAGCGATGGGCACCCCCAGCGCGGTGTCTAGGCGGGTGGTGCCAAGCATCTGCGTGCCATCGTGGAGCACCAGCCGCACCGCCTGTCCTCCCGCGGTACCGCCGTGGACCCAGAAGCGGATGGATTGATACTGCGCCAGGTCCAGCCCATGGTGGTGGAAGAGCAGGCCATTCCACGTGTCCGGCTCGAAGCGGATGGCGGCCGATCCCGCATGGACCACCCCCGTCTCGTCGAGCGAGTGGTCCGCCCAGCTCCAGTTGGCGAAGCCGTTCTGCAGTGCGTCGGTGTAGACGAACATGCCCGTGGTCAGGTCGGGTTCGGTGCGCCCCTCCGTCAGTGCCAGTCCTTCGGCCAGCGTCACGGTGCGCACGCCGTGCGTCTGCACGTAGTCGAGGATGTCCGCGAAGTGGGACGTCTCGTACTGGGTGTCACGGGTCGGCGTGCCGTTGACGAGCTCGTGGAAGACGAGGATGAGCCAGCTCTTCTCCGCGATGGCCTGGTCCACCCAGCCCTGGACGGTGCTGACTGGAACGGTGCGGGCCACGTCATTGGCGCGCAGTTCGTAGACGATGGTGTCGCGGAAGTTGCGGCCCGCGTTCACCGTGCGGCTGCTGGCGTAATGCTGGCGGATGGCGTCGAGCACCGGGCCGTTCTGCAGGCCATACGGCACCACGAGATTGGGGACGGCGGGCAGGCCCAGCGCGCTCTCCAGCCAGGCACGAGAGTCCTGGAGTTCGGCCGTGAGCTGCGTTGGGGACAGCGACGTCAGGTCCGGGTGTGTCAGCGTGTGGCTGGCGATGTCATTGCCCTCGGTGACGAGCGTCTGGGCTTGCGTCAGCGACATGTAGCCACCCCAGCCTTCGTGGATGGCCAGGGTGACGAGGCCGTAGGTGGCGGGGATGTTCCGCGCGTTGAGCTCGGGGCGGGCCAGCGAGAACTGTGTGGCCCAGCCGTCGTCCAGGGTGATGGTGACCATCCCCTCGGTGAAGGGCGCCGAGGCGAACGCGGGTGGCGCCAGGGACAGGAGGAGCAGCGAGACGAACCTTCGAAACACCCCGTGCGGTCTGGACATGGATTTCCCCCACCGCGGCGAGTCAGCCTCGTGCGGCATGATGAATCCGATACCAGACGGAACGGACGCCAGGCAACCGGCCGGGCCCCCTGGGCAAGCGGCGTGGACGTGGCAGGTGCATCACGCCGACGCCAGGGCGAGGGAAGGGATTCGAATAGGGGTGCCCCGTGTTCGTCTGAGCCACTGTAGGCCCTTGGAAAAGGAACTCGCTGCATGAAGACAGTCGCCGCGCTCGCATGTCTGTTGGCCTTGTTGGGAGCGATTCCCTCTCAGGCCGCCGAGCTGAAGGACGTATTCGGCCGTGAGGTCCCCGTCGGCAAGGGGCGGCCCACCCTGGTGCTGTACGCCAACCGGGGCTCTCGGGATGAGCTGCGCCAGCACGCCTACTCGTTCATCTACGACCTGCGCGAGGAGCGGCCCATTGTCCTGATTCACGTGGACCTGCGGGACGTCCCCGGCCTCTTCAAGGGCATGGCGCGGGGCGAAATCAAGAAGAGCCACCGCGAGTCCATCGAGCACATGCGGAACATCTTCCGTCAGCACGGCGAGGCGCCGCCTCCCGAGCTGGAGTCGTCGCTCTTCATGGTGGCGGATGCCAAGGGCGAGCCGCACCAGGCCATGGGGCTGAAGAAGGGGTTCGGCCAGGTCGTCGCCAAGGTGCTGAGCCCGTCGGGGCGGGAGCTGGCACGGGGCCCCTTCCCAGAGAGTGCCCGCAAGCTCGGCCAGACAATGGCCTCGGCCTCGGAGGGCCTTTCGACGCTCCGAGTCGTGGACATGTCCCGCTGACGCCTCGCGCCCCGCTCAGCTGCCGGGCGCTGGGGGCTCGGTAGGGGGCCGTGTAATCCATGCGGCGATGAAGACGTCCAGCTCGCCGCGCAGGACGTCCTTCACGCGCGGGGTGCCGGCGCCAGTGCGCGGGTCCTCCACCCGGGCGCCCCGTCCCAGGTAGTAACGCCGTGCCTCGTCTGTGTTGCTGCCCTGGCCGTAGACGACACGCGCGGCGATGTCCTTCAGTTCGTCGATCTCCGTGGCACCAGTGAGCGTGAGCACGCGTCCGGAGGACTCGTCCTTCACCGTCACCTCGGTGCGGACGCGCTGGAGGTAGGCGCCCTCGTGGCTCTTCATGGGCCGGCCCTGGACCTCCAGGTAGGCCAGCTCCTCCTCGGAGATCGAGCCGCCGCGGTGGACGCGCACGTAGGCGCGCTGGCGCTTCTCGTCCTCCAGCCGCCGGTGCATGCCCGCCTCGCCCGCGAGGAAGCCATAGGCTCCCGGGCCGGCGATTCGCACGACGACGCGCGAGGGCTCCTCCGCCTCGGCGACCGCGACCGCCTCGTAGCCGCGCCGCTGGGCCCAGCCCAGGTACATGGTGGCCAGTTCCTGCACCCAGGTCGCCTGGGCCTCCGCCGAGTCACTGGCGCAGATGTCCACCAGTGCCTCGGTGTCCTGGGTGGTGGCCCCGGAGGCGTGCAGGGCCTCCGCCATCTGGACCTCGCGCGCCACGTCCTCCACCTGCCGCGCCGCGGAGCCGAGCTGCACCTCGTTCTTCGCCTCCCGCACCAGCCGCCGCGCGAACAGGCCCGCGGCCTCCAGCCGCTCCAGTTCGTTGAGTTGCGCCTCCACGGTGCGGAAGGCGCGGATGACCTCGGCGGCACGCGTGGGGTCGTCCCAGAGGTTGGGCGCCTGCGTCTCCGCCAGCAGCTCCGCGCGGCGCTGCTCCAACTGCGGCCGGCCGGCGGAGTCCGCCAGGGCGCGCGCCTTGCCCACCAGGCGGTCCATCTCGAACAGGAGTGACTTGCGGTCCAGCCGCCGCTTCACCGGCGCCGCGCGAGCGGATGGCAGCAGCAGCTGTGCGGTGGGGGAGGGCGGCGGCGCGGCGGGCTCCGCCACGGCGGTGACGCGGCCGCCCAGGCGGGCCTCGACGCGGACGGGCGTGCCCGGAGGCAGCGGCCTGCGCGCAATCTCCACGGCCAGCGCCGCGGTGAGCGTCTTCTCGATTTCACGCTGCAGGTAGCGCGCGCCGAACTGGGGCGAGTAACCCCGCTCCACGAGCAGGTCCACCACTGCGGGCGTCACCTCCACGTCCAGGGCGCGCGCGCGGATGCCCTCGCGCTCCAGCACGCGGCCGACCTCGCGCTGCGCAATCTTCCGGATGTCCACCTTGGACAGGGGCCGGAAGTGGCAGATGGCGTCGAAGCGGTTGAGGAACTCCGGACGGAACGCCTCTCCGATGCGCCGGTCGACCTCGGGGACCATCTCCTCCGCGCGGCGCGCGCCCGTGAAGCCCATGCCGGACTCGCGATACACCTCCGCGCCCACGTTGGACGTGGCCACGATGAGCGTGTTGTTGCACGACACCGTCTCGCCGGCCCCGTTGACGAAGGTGCCCTCGTCGAAGAGCTGGAGGAAGCGGTCGTGGACGCTGCGCGCCGCCTTCTCGAACTCGTCGAGCAGCAGCACGGTGAACACCTTGCCGTCCAGCAGCGCGCTCAGCTCTCCCCGCCGTGTCTCCAGTGCCGGGGCCCAGGTGGCGCCGAAGGGGACGCTCTCGTCACCGTCGTTGGGGTAGTCCGCCATGTTGAGGCGCACCAGCCTGTCCGCCGAGCCGAACAGGTACTCCGCCAGCAGCTTGGCCAGCTGCGTCTTTCCCACGCCCGTGGGACCCGCGAAGAGGAACACGCCCAGGGGGCGGCGCGGATCGTTGAGGCCGGCCTTGAGCAGCGCCACCGAGCGCAATACCGCGCCCACTGCGTCCGTCTGTCCCAGCAGCCGCTCGCCGAAGAAGCGCTCTGTCTCATCGAGGTCCAACGGCATCGCGTCGTCGACGACGAAGCGAGGCAGCCGCGTGGCCGCGCAGAAGCGGGTGAGTACGTCTTCGGGACCCACATGGTCCTTGGCCGCGCTGGCCGCCTCCGCGGCTGTCTCCTTCAGCAGCTCGATGGCCTTGCGCGGCATGCGCTGCGCGAGCAGGAACTTGGACGACAGGCGCAGCGCCAGGTCGCACGCCGCCGGGTCGATGGGCAGCCGCAGCTCGCGCTCCAGCTCCTCCGCCACGCGGCCCAGCACCCAGCGGGCCTTCTCCATCGGAGGCTCATGCAGGGGCAGCAGGTGGAGCCGCTCGGCCAGCGCCTCGTCGGAGCGAAGCAGCTCCTGCACGCGCTTGGGCTCTGTCTCGAAGATGAAGCGCAGGCCTCCGGTGCGCAGTCCGCGCACGGCGACGGGCGCCAGCGGGCCACCGAGGGCCGCGGGCAGGTCCCGGATGTAGACGATGGGGCGGGGGTGCCGGGCGAGGTAGGCCAGCAGCTCCTCGAAGCTCTCCGCCGCTTGGCGCTGGGTGCTGCGCGCCAGGATGTTGGCGACGGACACCTCCACGACCCGTGCATTCGCCAGCTCGGCGTCCACGCGGCCTTCGGCGATGCGCCGGGCCACCTCCTGCACCAGGGCGCTCTTTCCCACGCCGGGCTCACCAGCCAGCAGGGGATGCTTGCCGCCCCGCGTGAGCAGGCCCAGCACCTCCGTGACGGCGGCATCCACGCCGTGTGCGGCCGGTAGCTTTCCCTCCCGCGCTAGCGCGGTGAGGTCGCGGTCGATGAGCCGCTCCTGGTCCTCGCTTTTCCTCGTCGCCATGTCTCGTCTGCCGCCCCCTCGCCGGGAGCGCACTCTAACCCCCTTGAACCGTGGGGGTGAGCGCGCAATCCCGGTCAAATGCGTGCCCCGAAGGGGACGCGGCCGTGACGGCCCCGCTCAAGGGGCTGGCGGCGGGGCCATTCCTGGCTGGGCCGGGGGGATGGCCCGGAGATATTCGTAGACGGCCTTCAGGTCCTGGTCGCGCATCTTCGCGTAGATGGGCCAGGGCATCACCGGGATGATGGCTCCGTGTTCACGGCCTGTCCGCATCAGCGCCAGGAACGCCTCGAAGGTCATGCCGCCTGGGAGACCCTGCGCATCCGGGGTGATGTTGGAGGAGACGAGGCCTGGACCGAACGGCTTTCCTCCCGCGAGGAAGTTCGTGGTGTTGATCTGCTCGGGTTCGCCCTGATGCGGGTCGCCTCCGGGGAGATAGCCCGGCTGGGTGTGACAGTCGCTACAGCCGGCCTGGGCATTGAGGATGTAGCTCCCCAATCCCACCAGGTTCCGGTCCAGGCCTTCCAGCTTCAACGGCACGGGCGAGATTCGAAACCCGATGTCGATGCGCTCCTGGTCCTCGGCGCCCACGGGAATCTGGGCCTGCTCTCCTCCGGGAGGTTCCTTCTGGGCGGAGTCATTCGACCCGCAGCCAACGCCGACACCTCCCGTGATGCCCAGGAGGACCCAGCCCGCCGTCACCCACCGTCCCATCCGCGCATGCATCATGTGTCCGTCCCCTTGTTTGGCCGGTGGCGGGAGCGTAGGGCCGCTCGGGGGCACGGCCATGCTGCGTGCCGGTGTCGCATCACGTCACGCTGCGGACAGTCCCGTGTGGCCCGAGGACCGGCGGGGCATGCATAGCGGAAGCCGGAGGACTCGAACCTCGGGCCGAAGAGCGGCTCGCACCCGTTAGCAGCGGGGCCTGGCGCCATCGCCAGTTCAGCTTCCAGAAAAACCGCCAGCAGCGACATCCCGCCTGCTGGCGCGCGGGGCGGCTGTCGGGGTGGGAGCCGCCTCTGGCGGACTCCCGGACCTCCGAGTGCATCCACCGCCGGGGCGGAACACTCAGGAGGCGGAAGCCACCTCGGGTGGCTCCCCTTTCCCCCACGGCCTTACTCCTGCAGTTCCACGTGCCAGTAGGCGACGTCCCTGAGGAACTTCGCCCAGGACATGGGCATGCCCTTCTCGAACAGGAACGTCAGGTGCATCGCCTCGGGCACCTTCTTCGGCTTCATGGGCGCCGTGCGCAGGGCCATGCGGGCCTGCTCCGGCGTCCGGTTGCCCTTCTTCTGATTGCAGGGCACGCACGCGATGACGATGTTCTCCCAGCTCGTCTTGCCACCCTGTGCGCGCGGCAGGACGTGGTCATACGTGGCCTCCGCGCGCGTCACCTTGATGCCGCAGTACTGGCACCGGCAGTTGTCCCGCAGGTAGACGTTCTCCCGGCTGAACTTCACGCCCTTGGGCCGCCGGCGCAGGCCTCGGATGAAGCGGATGACGGAGGGCATGCGAATCTCCACCGTCACCGAGCGCACGACGCGGTCCTCGTACTCCTCGACCACCTCGACCTTGCCCTGGAAGATGAGCATCACCGCGCGTTGCCAGGGAACACGTGCGACAGGTTCGAAAGACTGACTCAGGACCAGCGTCTCCATGACACGATGCCTCGTGGGTTATGCCGGAAGCGGGAGTCGAACCCGCACCCTCCAGGCTCTCGACCTGGTGCCTCTGCCAATTGGGCTACTCCGGCGTTGGTGAAGTGGATTCGCCGGGATTCGAACCCGGATCCCTCGGGTGCAAGCCGAGTGCTCTCCCCTTGAGCTACGTACCCATGTGCTGCAAGAGCAGGCCGCCAGGGAATCGAACCCTGCATGCGCGGATTTGGAGTCCAAGCTGCTCCCAAAGCGCGGCCTATGACGAACTGCTCCCCAAGGAGCGCGCAAACGCTCTGAGGGGGTGAAAGGTGTGGAACCGGAGGCAGGCTTTGCACCTGCACCTGCGGAGTCAGAGTCCGCCATCCTTGCTGGTTAGACGAGTCCGGTATGTGCTGCTGCTTCAGATACCTCCGGAGGGATTCGAACCCTCGCCGTCCGCTTAAGAGGCAGATGCTCTACCAATGAGCTACGGAGGTGTGTTGTGTGCCGCCCCAGGAAAGAGCAGACGGCATACATTCATCACGACGATTCAGTTATCAGATAGCCTGTCTGTCGGGGTACTCGGACTCGAACCGAGATTTCTCGCGTATCAGACGAGTGCCCTACCCTTGAGCGATACCCCGTGAGGTGTGTGCGACTGGGCGTGGCGGGCCACGCTCGTGCTGCATGGGGACGCTGGGAGTTGAACCCAGCGGGCCCTGTCGGGCTCGGGCTCTACAGGCCCGCGCGTCTCCCCTAACGCTCTACGTCCCCGGAGGAGCGGGGCCCTGAAAGCCGAGAGGCCGGGTCCCCTGGATGGGAGCCCGGCCTCTGCGTGGCTTGGCGCGCCGGTGACGGAGCGCGAGCTTCAGCAGGGTACGGGCGGATGGCCGCCAATCCGGTCAAATCCCACGATGCACTTCGAATCGAAGCTCACAAGGGAGCTGGAGGCGGCGTCGAGCTGGGACCAGAGGTTGTTGCGATAGCTGCGCTTCATCGGGTTCGTCTGCATCGTCAACGTCGTCATGGTCGCCGCTCCTTTCGAGGAGACCTTACGTCCGGTGATTTTCGTTCCTGACAAGGCTCGGTGGCACAGAGTGTCGCATGGTGCTTGCGATAGAGCTCGGTGCGCCTTCATGCTGCCGATGCAGAACCCCTTGTCGGTTCTCAACCAGAAAGGTCGCCCTCCATGCATGGTGCATTTGGCAAATCCTCGTGGGCCTGCGGTGTCGTCTTGCTGGCGGGTACGCTCGCCTCGTGCACGCAGCAGGCGCCACCGACATCCATGAACCTTCGAGAATTGAACATTGTGGACGCGCAAGGACAGACACGTGTCCGCATCGGGGCCCCCCTCCCGGGACCACGTGCCGCGCCCGGTTATGGACTTCAGTTCCTGGGCCCGTCGGGCCAGGAAATGGGAGGGATTGGAATGCTGGACGAGCGAGGCTTCCATGGACTGTGCTTCGACAGCGCGGAGGGCTATGAGGCCGTGTGTGTCTCAACCATCCGCGGGAGGCCCTCGATTCAACTTCGCTCGAACGATGGGAACTCCCCCCAGGAGCGCATCACCCTCGGTGTCAACGAGAGCGGCGTCGCGACCGTGGAGATTCGCGACGCTGCTGGCAAGACGCACGTCCGATTGGAGGTCGGAAAGGACGGTCATACGCGCATCGAGGGTGTCAGCCCGCCCCTGACAAGCCAGGAGCCCTAGACTCCGCGCTGATGGCCCTCGTGCCGGCCAAGCCCCGAGTCGTGTGGAGTTGGTGAAGAGGGGCGAGCAGGAACGAGGGACGCTTCTCGGTTAAACCGTCCGAGAAGGTCCTCTCCAGCAGCCCCGCTGAATCCAATCCCGACGTGCGCTTCTTCGCCGACTCCGCCGCGCCATCGGGCGGGTGGACGTGGACGCTCGGAAAGACGTTCGCGGGGGAATCAGCGCTGAACGAGCGACTCCTCACTCGCGAGGCCCACCGTCAGTGCCGCAGCGAGGCGGTGCTCCACCAGGGCCTGCGACTCTCGTGCGCACGCCGTGTTATGCGGCTCCGCTCAAGACCTTCCGACACGGAGCAAGTCATGCGAAGCCTCATTCTCTGGACCCTGCTGTTGTTCTCCACGACGGCCCTGGCGGCCGAGACACGACTCGTCGTGAGGGCTCTCGCTCGGGACGGCAAGTTCGTCGGGACGTCAATGGGAGGCGTGCGGGTGGTGCTCCGGGATGCGCAGTCCGGCCAGGTACTGGTCAGCGGCGTCACTGCCGGCTCGACAGGCAACACCCAGACGCTGATGAAGCAGCCACAAGTGCGGGGGGCGCCGCTCGCGGATGAGTCATCCGCGAAGTTCACGGCCACCCTGGACCTCACCGAGCCGCGGCTGGTGACCGTGGAGGTGTCCGGGCCCCTCGCGCAGCGGCAGGCACTCGCCACCAGCACGACCCAACTCTGGATGCTCCCCGGCAAGCACCTCGAGGGCGATGGCCTCATCCTGGAGCTGCCCGGCTTCGTGATGAAGGTGGTGACCCCGTCAGCTCACGAGTTCTTCAAGCTCCCGGCCGACAAGAAGCTCACCCTTCCTCTTCGCGCCAACCTCACGCTCATGTGTGGCTGCCCTACCGAGCCCAAGGGGCTCTGGGACTCCAACCGGTATGAACTGCAGGCCACGGTGAAGCACAACGGGAAGCCGCTCACCCAGCTCCCCCTGAAGTACGCCGGGAAGACCAGCACCTTCGAGGCAGCGCTGTCCGTCCAGCAGCTGGGTATCTACGAAGTCACCGTGACTGCATACAACCCCATCACGGGCAATACCGGAGTGGACTACACCACGTTCATCGTCGAGTCCTGACAGTGTACCGCACCGGGTTGTTGAGACACCAGGTTGGTCGTAATCAGGCCGCTTGCTACTGCATGAGTTCCCGCCGGGCCTGACTGGGCGAGAGGAAGTTGTGACGCTCCGGCAGCCAGTGCTCGTTGTACCGGTGAGCCCACTGCCGCAGGGGCCGCCGGAGTTCTTCCACAGTGGCGAAGGTGCGTACCCAGCGCAGTTGCTCTTTGATCCTGCGGATGAAGCGCTCGGCGCAGCCATTGCCCTCGGGACTGCGGACGAAGGATGGGCTGGACGCGGCGCCCAGGAAGCGCAGCTCGTCCTGGAAAGCGTCGGAGGTGTACTGACTGCCGTTGTCGTGGCGAATGGTTGGCCCCGACGCCACACCCCGGCCGTAGGCACCGAAGCGCGCCTTGACGTCCTGGCGAATGGGCTCGAGGTCCTCGAAACGGGTGCCCACATTGGCTTTGTGGATGCCGACACACTCGGCGGTGCCGTGGTCGACGGCGATGAAGACGGTGGCCTGGCCCTCCAGCGTCGTCACCGTTCAGGTGGCGTCGGTGCCCCACATGATGTCGGGCTTGTCGGTGGTGATGATGCCGTCATGGTGGCGAGGACCCAGCGCCCGGCGGGCTCGGCCCGGTTGTCCATGACCAGAAATCCGCGCTTCCTGGGGACCATCAACAGCCTGGCTCTGCGTCCAGCCGTAGTCCGCGCTCCTCCCCACCGAGGCAGCCACACTGGCTCGGCTCGAACAGGATGCAGAAGCCGCTCGCGTCGGGCGCTGGCACGTCGCTTCTGCGAACTGGTACGCGAACGCGGCGTTACGCGCGGTGCCAAGCCGACCTCCTCGTGCGCCACCTTCGAGCAGTGGCTGGCCGAGGCGCGCACGTGTGGAGTACGCGCGGTGGAGACCTTCGCGCAGGGGCTTGAGCTGGGTGGCGATGCCGTCCGGGCCGCGCTGACCACCTGCTGGAGCAACGCCCAGGCGGAGGGGCAAATCACGAAGCTCAAGTTCCTCAAACGTCAGATGTACGGCCGCGCCAGCTTCAACTTGCTGCGTCGCCGCGTGCTGCTGGCCGCCTGAGCCTATCCTTCACATAAAATGCGGGAGAGCCACGAAATCGGGGCAACTTCAGCCGCGCTGTCCCACCTGCCACCGCACCAACCACCACCGCACCTCACCTGCTCGGCCTCCCCGTCCACCCCTCGGGCCCCTGACGCAGTCGTGTTAGTCCCCGCCGTCGTCATCTCCCCCGTGGTCATCGTTGCCCAAGACGACCTCGCGCACCAACTCCTCCCCTTCACGGACGCAGACGCCTTCGTCCGTCTTGTCGTGCTCGTCCCCCTCGACCTCCAGCGTGTAGCAGCCCGCAGGCAAAGGACCGATGCGCACCTCGCCGCTCGATGCGTCCACCTCCAGGTCATCGAACACGGTTTCGTCCACCTCCACCTTGGCGCGCGGCGGCACGTCGCCCCGGCTGTCACGCACGCGCACGGTGATGAAGCCACCCAGGGGCGCGTCGATAGTGCCCACGTCGATGATGCGAGCGCCCTGTGCCAGCACCTTCGTGCGGGCAGCCCGGGTTCGCGAGGCCACCAGGAACAACTCCACGGAGGTGGCGGGGACGTCCCTCAATTCGAAGCGCCCGTCCGGGGACACGCTCGCGCGTAGGTCGGGCTTGCCGAACACGCTCACCACCGCCACGTCGGCCTCGACGTCGAGGATTCGCCCGCGCACGATTCCCGCCTCCAAGGGCCCGTTGTTGAAGCCGCCACAGGCTCCCGCGACGGACAGCGCCGCCATCGCCAGGAACGACGGATGTCTCGACGCACGCATCAGAAGCGATACCCTCCACTCAGCGACAGGCCACCGAAGCCAACCACGCGGGTGCGGCCGTCCACCGGGATATAGGCCCAGAGCAACTGGCCCTTCGCCTCCAGCACCAGCCGGGCTCCTATGCGCCATGAGACTCCCCCCATCCAGCCAGGCCACACCGTGAGGTAGCGCTCGTCCTGGCTCAATAGGTCCAACTGGAAGGAGCGCTCCAGCCACAAAGCGGCCACACGCGGCCCTGTGGACACCCCCAGCCGGCCCCACTCCCACGAGGGCCCCACCGTCACACCCAGCATCACCGCGCGGTGGCGCACCGGCACCGTGCCTCCCACGTCGAGCCTGAGTGCCTGACGCCCTTCCCCCACCACCAGGTCCACCCCGACATCCAGCCGCTGCTCCAGCAGCACTCCGCTCAGCCGCAGGCCTGCTCCCGCCATCACCGTGGGCGGGAGCACCTCGCGGCGGTTGCGTCCATCGAGGAATCCCAGCGCGCCCACCTCCAGGGAGACGGTGCGACGGTCGCCCTCCGCCAGCTCACGCAGCAGCGAATCCAGCGCGCGCCGCTCACCAGGTTGGAGCGCCACGGTGTCCTCCCACAACAGCTCGCCGCCCTTGTGCAGCCCCAGCTTGCGCCTGCCCTCTGGGAGCGCCACGCCGCCGGGCAGTTCGCCCGCGTCCACGCCATCCACCTTGAGCGTGAAGCCCTCCAGGCGCGGGCTGTAGGAGAAGACCTCCGGCTGTCCAGGCCTCGTCAGCGTGCCGGCGAGCAGCACCGGGTCCGCGCCCACTTCCGTCATCCGCGCGCTCGGGCGCTGGCGGCCCTGGGTATAGGTCCACGTGTGGCGGCGCGCCCAGTCGTGCGCCTCGGTGGCGCTCACCGCGCCATCCCGGTTGCGGTCTCCGCGGCCGTCAAGCGCCTGGATGAAGAAGTGCGTGTAGATGTCGTTGGCGAGCGCGTCGTCCTCGCGCGCCGCCTCGCCCCAGTCACTGGCGGACAGGATGAGCGAGGCGCGACTGTCCTCTTCAAGCGGACGCGGAAGGAACGCGGCCTTGGTGCGCTCCAGTTCGTCGAGCACCGCCGGGGGCAGCAGCGACTTGCCCGTCCCGCTGTGACACGTGGCCAGCACCAGCACCCGCCTGCGCGAGGCCAGCCGCTCCAACTCCCGCTCCAGTGCCGCCATCTCCAAGCCCGTGCCCTGCACGTCCCGGAAGCGGGTGTCACGCATCACCAGGTAGCGCTGGAGGTCTCCTCGCGCGTCGCGCGCGAGCGTTCCGTGGCCCGAGACATAGACAACCACCACATCCTTCGGCCGCCAGGGACGCGCCGCGAGGGCCCGCAGCGCATCCAGCACCGCCGCGCGCGTGGTCTGTTCGGGGCGGCTCAGCACCGTCACCGAGTGGAAGCCCCCGCGACTCGGGTCCGCCAATGCGCGCCCCAGATCCTCCGCGTCCTTGCCCGGGTAACGCAGGTCGTTCCAGGACTCGTCATCGTAGTGGTTGACGCCGATGAGAAGCGCGTGCCGCTCGCCCTCGTGCGCCGACGCGAGCTCCGCCGAATCCAGGCGCACCCGCACCGCCCGCCCCTTCTCCCCCGTGCTGACGGCAGTACAGGCGGAGAGTGACAGGAGGGCGAGCCACAGGACGACGTGGAGGCCTGGACGGTTCACGCACACACGCTCAGGGGACAACATACCCCGGATCCACACGCAACCGGAGTCGGGCCTGGGTCGCGTCCTCGGGCACCTGCCGCTGGGCCAGCGCCGCGCCCCGCGCGGCCTCGGAGTAGGGGCCACGTGGCCACGCGGCCAGCACCAGCGCCCTGGGCCCCTGCTCACCTTCCAAGGAGACGCCCGCCAGCTCGCCCTCTTCGCTCAGGTCATGCGTGCCCGCCTGCAGCGTGTATCCGCCCAGCATCTGCGCGGGCCCGTCTGGAGACTCCAACACGAGCAGCGCGTCGGCGACCTCGCTGGAGCGGTAGCGCACGAGCACCACCGCGCCCGAGGGGAGCACGGCGTCCTCCGTCACCGCGCGCAGGCTCCCATCCGGTAGTTGCGCGACCGCTGTCAGCTCCAGCGACATCACCGCGCCGCCCTTCAGTCGCTGCGACGGCCCTTCGTGCGAACCCGTCAGCAGCTCCGGGTGGATCGTGAAGGCGACCATGGCCGCGACGGCCACGGCCACGGCGCCAGAGAACCACACGCGGCGGGGGGCGACCAGGCGGCGGCGCAGCCGTGCCCAGCCCAGCGCGTCCTCGCGCGCGGGCGTGAGCGCCCCGAGCGCCTCATCCGCCATCGCGTCCAAGCCGAACACGGGCTCCGCGTCCGCCCCCGCGAGGAACGCCTCGCACACCTCGCAGGGCCTCGACAGGTGGTCGGCGAAGTACGCCACCTCGTCGGGTGACTTGTCTTGCAGGGCCCGCAAGTTGCGCGCATCTAGGTGTCTGCCCGCGTCGCTCATGGCTCATCCCACTCCCGCGGCCAACAGCCGCGCAAGCAACTCACGCTTCACCCGCGCGCGAAAGCGCTCCAGGCGCATCGTCACCGCGCTCTTGCCCAACCCCAGGCGCTCGGCGATCTCCCGCGCGCTCAGTTCCCCCTCCAGATAGAAGAGACGCACCGTCTCCTTCTCGGGGCCTTCCGGCAGCGACTCGATGAGCTCGCGCACCACCGCCACGCGCCGCTCCAACTCCAGGAATGGAGGATGCGCGGGCGTCGTCGTCGCCAACTCCAGCGCCAAGTCCTCCGCCGCGCGACCTCGGACCTGCGCGCCCCGACTGAGCGCCTGCGCATGGTGCCGCGCAATCGTCACCAGCCAGCTTCCAAAGGCGCGCGGGTGCTGGAGCCGTGGCAGCTCCCGGAAGGCACGAACGAAGGTCTCCTGAACCACGTCCTCCACTTCCGCGGGCCCCAGCGCGGAGTAACCCAGCGCGGCGCGACGCACGGACCCATGGAATCGCTGGTACAGCTCCCGGTGGGCATCCTGCGCGCCTCGGGTCGCCCGCTGGATGCAGGTGGAGAGCTCCTCCTCCGTCACGAGATGTTCCCCTCGCCCATACCACGAGAAGCCACTCGCCCCCCGTGGAGGTCCCACATGGACTCGACGTGGCTGCCTGCTCCACATGCGTGCGCCATGGCCCACACGCGGGATGCTCCGGTCCACCGGACGCACTCCATCCTCCAGGCACGCACACAAGACATGTCTCCCCAGTCAGTACCCCGCCTGCAAGGAAGGAGTCACGAGCTGACTATCGGCCACACCCCGTCCCACTCGCACGAGCACGACGCGTCGCGATGTGGCCGATAAGCGCCTCGGTGCTCCTTCATTTTCAGACCGGGGATTTTCGGGCGGCCCCAGGCCGGAGGCGCCGCGCGCCAGCTCCCCTCGCCACCAGGAGATGAAAGGTATGCGATTCATCGGCTTGTTCACGTCCCTCATGTTGCTTTCGGCGTGCGGCAGTGAGGAGACCGTCAAGGTCGGATTGAGCGCCCGCGTGGGCGCCTCGAGTAGGGCCCAAGCCGTTCCCGGCAAGGTCGCCCAGCAGCTCGAGGCGTCTACCGGCATCACCATCGACCGCGTCCGCCTCTCTGTTCGCGAACTGGAACTGGAGCACGAGGGCGACGACAGCGATGACGGGCAGCGGAGTGGACCGGATGACGACCGTCCGGGCTCGCACGACGACGACTCCGAGCAGGAGATTGGCCCGTTCCTCATCGACATGTCGGCGGAGGACCTCAACGGCAAGGTCATCCGCGTGGGCAACCTCCAGGTGGAGCCCGGCATCTTCGATGAAATCGAGTTCGACATCGGCAAGGTGTCCACCACCGAGGCAGGTGAAGACTCCGCGCTCAAGGAACTCGCACAGCTCGGCGCGTCGGTGGTCATCGACGGCCACATCGATGGCCTGCCCTTCAGCTTTGTCTCCAGCATCCGCGTGGAGCAGGAGCGCGAGGCCCACTTCGAGGTGAAGCAGGGCGAGGAGCCGAACATCACCATCAACATCGACCCAACTGGCTGGTTCGTCGATGACAATGGTCAGCGGTTGGACCCGCGCAATGAGTCTGCGCGCTCCACGATCGAGAACAACCTCCGCCGCTCCATCGACGCCTTCGACGACGACGACATGGATAGCAACGAGGATGACGACGACAACAACGACACCAATGATGATTGAGTCCGCCTGAGTCGAAGCGGCCCGCCCCTCGATTGCGTGAGGAGCGGGCCGTGTCCTTGTGGCGCTCAGCCGCGAATGTGGCATGTCTTCCAAGGTTCGCGATTCTCGAACGGCCTCAGGATGTGCGCCTGAAGTCGACTCGTCGCAGGAGTGGACTGGCGGAGCGCTGGGCATTGCGAGCGGAGAGGTAGGCATGCACCCGGGCCATGAGTTGGTTCATGGTCCGGCAGCGGTGGTTGCGGGTGTTCCGCGCCGGATTGTTGAGACACCTGGTTGGTCGCAATCGGGCCGAATGTTCCGCAAGCATCAGGCGCTTCAGCTTCTCGACTCTCCCGTTGCCCTCGAACGGCAGGTGGACTTCGGCCGGAAGCTCGTGTCCATCGCAGGCCACAAGGTGCGGGTGCACTTCCTCGTGGCCGACCTCTCGTACTCCGGGCGCCTCTTCGTCAAAGCCTTCCTGTCCGAGCGTCAGGAGGGCTGGCTGGAGGGGCAGGCGTCCGAGCTTTTCGGATTCGCGACGGGCCGTGGGCGTACCCATGGCAGCCCTCTCCGCTCTATCCACTGCCAGCAAATGCCAGACCCCGGGTATTGCCGCAAGCCCCCCTGGTCGTGCTCCACCATGGCCCGTTTCAATCCAGGAGCGGGAGGGCCGAGAGATGCACGCGGACATGGTGACTCAGCACGCAGTGGTGATTGCTGGAGGGGGCCCGACCGGGCTGATGCTGGCGGCGGAGCTGGCGTTGGCTCAGGTGGACGTTGCCATCGTCGAGCGGCGCGCCAGTCAGGAGGTCGCCGGCTCTCGATCGCGCGGCCTGCACGCGCGCAGCCTGGAGGTGCTCGATCAGCGTGGGGTCGTCGAGCGCTTCACCTCGCAAGGGCAAGCGGTCCAAAATGTCGCGTTCGGGCAGGCGCATTTGGACCTCAGCGACTTCCCGACGCGTCACAACCACGGGCTCGCGCTCTTGCAGGAGCGCTTCGAGCGCATCCTGGCGGAGTGGGTGGGTGAACTGGCGGTGCCCATCTACCGTGGGTGCGAGGTGACGGGCTTCACGCAGGACGACACCGGCGTCGACGTCGAACTGTCCGACGGCCGTGTGTTGCGGGCGAAGTACCTCGTCGGGTGCGACGGGGGGCGCAGCCTCGTCCGCAAGGCGGCAGGCATCGAGTTCCCGGGGTGGGACGCGTCGATCAGCTACCTCATCGCCGAGGTCGAAATGACCGGAGCGCCGGCGTTCGGCATTCGCCGGGACGAGAAGGGCACCTACGCCATGGGCAAGCTGGAGGACGGACGCGTGGGCGTCGTGTTGAGAGAGGAGCGGGTCGGCACGGGCGACGCGCCGACCCTCGAGGGGCTGCGCGAGGGGCTCGTTGCGCTCTACGGGACGGACTACGGCCTGCGCAGCGCCACGCACCTCTCGAGGTTCACCGACATGACGCGGCAGGCGGCGTCCTACCGGGACCGGCGGGTGCTCCTGGCCGGCGACGCGGCCCACGTGCATTCGCCGATGGGCGGACAGGGGCTCAACCTCGGTGTGCAGGATGCCGTGAACCTGGGGTGGAAGCTAGCCCAGGTCGTGCGCGGCGTCTCGCCGGAGAACCTGCTCGATACGTACCAGGCCGAGCGGCACCCCGTCGCGGCCCGTGCACTGCGGAAGACCATGGCGCAGACCGCGCTGAGTCGCGGTGACGCGCGGATGGACGCCGTGCGCGAGACGCTGGCTGAGTTGCTGCAGATGGACGGGCCACGCAAGCAGTACGCGGCGATGATGTCGGGGCTGGATGTCCACTATGAGCTGGGCAACGGACACCCGCTGCTCGGGCGCCGCATGCCGGACCTCGACCTGGTCACCGCCGACGGCCCGCGGCGCGTGTTCCACCTGTTGCACGACGCGCGGCCAGTGCTGCTCAACCTGGGCGAGCCCGGCACTCTCGACATCACGCCTTGGGAGGACCGGGTTCGGAGTGTCGCTGCTCGCTACACGGGGGAGTGGGAGCTCCCGGCGCTCGGCGCGGTCACGGCGCCCGTTGCGGTGCTGATTCGACCGGACGGACACGTGGCGTGGGTCGGGGAGGGCACGGTCCAGGGGCTGCGTGAGGCCCTGACCCGATGGTTCGGGCCTCCGCGTGCGACGTAACGCGTTTCGCTTGCTTCCTGGGAAACGCGGAGCGAGCGCCGAGAGTCCCAGGAGGAGCATGAGCTCCGGAGGCCTGTTCCGGAAGACCTCCCGGGTCAGCAATGCGGTCGCATAGGGGGCCGCCGTGCATGTCGCTTGACAGGGGGCCCCCCGGAGGGGCCCGGCAGCTCCACGAGGGTCGGGCGCTCTGCGGAGTCTTGGCGCTCTGGGGGGCTCTCAGGAGCGGCATGACGGGTGAGCTGTCTGCTTCGACGCTACGGGAACTCGCCAGCCTTGTGCTCACCGCGCTCACTCGCCTTGACGTACGCATGACGCAGCGACCGAGTGTTGGGTAGGCACAGCCCCTGTCTTTCTTTGACCGACGGTGGATTCGAACGCGCGCCTCCGCGGCGAGGAGCCGGGAGGCGCGCGTGGGTCCAATCGTCGTTCAGCCGCCTTCAGTACGGATAGAGCTCCGCCGCCGCCTGCGCGTCGCAGGACGATGTGGTGGCCGCGCACACGGTGGGATCCGTGTACATGATCGAGTTGCAGTTCCCGTGGTGGGCAAAGCCGATGCTGTGCCCGACTTCATGGATGGCGACAGTCTTCGCGTGGTGCGCGCCCCGGTGGTACGTGTTGTTCAATTGGATGGTGCTCCGGGTCATGCAGGAGCCCGACCAGGAGTTCGTCGCGTACCCGTACCAGCCAGTGGCGCCGTACCAGGCCTCGTACACCATGACGTCGGAGGCGCCGCTGGAGCGCCAGTAGAGATAGAGGCTGTTGCTGATGTTCGTGTACATCCACGCGTTCATGGCATCGCCGACCGGCCAACGCGTGCTCGTGTAGTCCGTGAACGTGACGTTCGTCGGCTTGCGGCACCACTTGTAGCCGAAGCGTGCGAGCCCGCACCAACTCTGGGCGGTCACCGTGCCGGAGTCCGCCTTGAGCAGGGTCTCCGGTTGCGTATCAGGGCCCATGTACTGAGCGCTGCTCACACGGGCCTCGACACGTGTGAGCAGCGCGTCGACTGTCCCGCCCTGGGCGCGGCCGTCCTCCACCAGGACCCGTCCCAGCGGTCCGCCGGTCACGGAGTAGAGTTCGGTCCTGGCGCTCGCCGCCACAGGCTTGTCGCCTCCCTGCGGCGTGAGGAAGAACACCGCTCGCTCGCCCATTTTCGGCAGCGGGTTGTCCGTCGGCGCGAGCATGCACCCGTCAGAGAGCAGGCCGCCGGGGAACACGACGTCCACGGTGCTGCCCTGGGCGACCACGTCGCCCGAGGCGCTCTTGAGTCCCACCAATGCGCGCGCGATGTCGTCGATCCGCACGGTCGCGATGGTCACCGGCAGGTCGCTGTAGGTGCCGCTCTCCTCGCCGGTGGACTGCCCCTCCACCTTGGATTGCGCATAGGCGCGCATGACGTCAAAACGCGTGGACTCCACCTGGCCGTTGATGATCAACGCAGAGTGGTCGGTCAGGTCCTCAATCGAGCCCTGTTCACGGACCCAGTCCATCACGAGCGAATGCTCCGTTCCTTCAACGTGCGTGTGGGAGGGTGGGGGCGTGCCGGGCACCCACGCCGTCACCTGCACGTCCTGCTGAACGGGTGGGGCCGGTTCCTCGACCCCGTCGTTGGTGCACCCCAGCGCACCCAGGAGCGCCAGGGGCACGAGCCAGGAGCGTTTGGGATGAATCGTCATCGCGGTCTTCTTGGGACTGGCTTCGCGCATGCTCTCTCCTCCGGGTTGGAACACGCCTGAAGGACGGAGACGCGTGCCGCTCGTCTCATGGGAAACCGAAAAAAACTGCAACGATGACTACGGCGGAAAAATCAGTCCGCCATGAACTGGCGCAGACTGACGTCGAGCTGGCTGCGGACCAGGCGCAGCAGGCTGTCCAATTCGCCGGGCGTCAGCCTCAGCCGCGTCATCAGCTCCTCGCGGGTCAGTTCCATCAGCCGCTCGCGTGTGCGCGCAATCCAGCGTGCCACGGTGGAGCGGGGCGCCTGATACGTGGCGCTCACGGCGTCCATGGCCATTCCATGCACGTGGTGCAACCGAAGCAGGTTGCGCTCCTGGGCCCCCAGACGACCCAGCGCGGCGCGGAGGGCCACGCGGAAGTCTTCCTGATGCCGCTCACGGATGAAGGCCAGCTCGGGATCCGCGCCCAGCCGCTCCGCGAGCGCCACCGGGGCCCGCTCCAGCAACTCGCGCGGTGCGGCGCGCTGCTGGTCGATGTGGAGCCGCAGCGCCACCGCCCGCACCCACTGCTCGAGCGGACCGCGCCCGGAGTAGGAGGCCAGCTTCGGCGGTGCGCCATTCACCGGGACCAGAAGCCGCTGGCGCAATGCCTGCCGCAGTTCGTCCACGAGGGTGGGCGCCTCCCTTGGCAGCCACGTCCCCACCTGGGACAGCACATGCGTGTCGAGCGCCTCGTGCGCCCTCGCTTCCCCCTGCACACAGGCGAAGGCGAGGAAGACATCCGCCGCGCGCAGGCTCGCGAACACCTCGTGTGCCGCTTTCGTAGAGGGCAGCCGTTG
Organism: Myxococcus sp. AB036A; assembly: GCF_006547355.1. NCBI lineage: Bacteria > Pseudomonadati > Myxococcota > Myxococcia > Myxococcales > Myxococcaceae > Myxococcus > Myxococcus sp. AB036A. The sequence goes on from NZ_VHLC01000023.1 coordinate 21,452, forward strand.
CGCCACGTGCGCCACGAAGGACTCCGCGTCCATGCGCAATTCCGGCCACGCCTCGCGTGCCTCCCGCACCAGCGCAGCGAGGACATCCTCCAAGTTGGGAAGCGCTCTCAGCGCCGGGACGAGCGCGTGCGGCGCCCGGGACAGGAAGGATTCGGTCAGCTCGGACGTCACGGAACACCTCCACCGACGATTCCACCCACGCGGCTGGGAGAGAGACGGGGCGCCTCGGCCGAGGGGGCGCCGTGGGTCGACAGCCAGACGCGCACCGTGTGCGCGCGAGGCGCGTGGATGGGCGCGCTTCGGGCATAGGCCGTCTGGGCCTCTCGCGCCAGGGCGAGCGCCCGGGGCCGCTCCTCCTGTGACTGCCAGAGGGCTCGGGCGAGCGCGAAGTTCGCTCGGGCCAGCTCGGCCGGGGCCAGCTCCACCTTCTTGCCGAGCGCCACCGCACGCTCCAGCGGTTCACGGGATTCACGCAGCCGGCCGCCCTCCACCAGCGCCTCGCCCAGCAGCCCGAGCGTCTGCGCTACCCGGGGGTGTTCCGCTCCGAGCGCCTTCTCGCGCACCTCCAGCGACCGCCGCAGGTGTACGAGCGCCGGGCGCACTCTTCGCAGTCTCAGCTCCACGTGTCCCAGGTTGTAGAGCGCGCTGGCCACCTTCGGGTGGTCGGGGCCGAGCGTGGCCTTCCATAGCGAGTGCGCCGCGCCGAAGAGGGCGCGTGCGTCCTCCAGGCGGCCCGCGTCCATCGCCACCGAACCCAGGTTGTTGCGCGACAGGGCTACGTCCGGGTGCCGGGGACCCAGCTGCGTCTCCTGGATATTGAGTGCTTCTCGGTAGGCAGCCTCCGCCTGCGCGAGGTGACTCAGATCCGCCCGTGCATTGCCCAGGCTCAGCAACACGGTTGCCACCCGCAGCTGCTCGCTGTCCCCGCCCTTGCGCAGGCTGGCCAGGGCGCGCTCGTAGTGGGGAATCGCCTTCTCCAACTGGCCTTGTCGTGCGAGCGCGTCGCCCAGGTTCACCCGGATCATGCTGGTGTTGGAGTGCTCCGCGCCCAAATGACGCTCGCTCAGGTCGAGCGCCTCGCCATGGCGCGCCACCGCCTCGCCCACCTTCCCCTGGAGCCTCAGCGCGGTGGCCACATTGTTGAGGTGCACGGCGCCTAGCGGGTGCTCCTGGCCGTACACCGCCACGATGAGCGCCAGGGCGCGGGCATGGTGCTGCTCCGCCTCCGCGTGACGCCCCAGCGCGTTGAGGGCCACACCCGTGCCGGTCAGGACATCTGCGAGCGCCACGTCCCGAGGCCCGCGCGCCCGCTCAAGGAGGGCCAGGGCCTTGCTGGCTTCCGTGAGAGCACGCGCGTACTCGCCCTGCCGGTAGCTGAGGCTGCTGAGGACGCGGTGCAGCTCCGCGGCCACCTCCAGGGAGGCTTCGGGACCCAATCTTTCCAGCGCGGCCTCCGCCATGCGCGCGGTGCGCTGGGCCTCCTTGACCAGGCCCATGCCCTGGACTTCCGTATAGAGGAGGCGATTCCACGCGCGCGCGGCCGTCTCGTCATCGTGTCCTGCCTCCGCTACGCGCACCGCTTCCTCCAGTGCCTCACGCGCTGCGGCGAAGCTCCCGGCGGTGCCTCGCAGCTCGCCCAGCAGGAGGAGGGCTCCCGCCAGCGTGGGCCGGTGCCTCAGCCCTCGCAGTGTCCCCACCACCTCTTCCAGCCGGGGCAGCACGCGTTCATGGAATCCGGCCGCGCCCTGCACGCGCAGTCCCTCCAACTCCTGGCGCAGGCGCGCCAGTTCCCGCCGGGCCTCCGGGGCTTCTGGCAGTGGGTCCACGCGGGCGAGCGCGTCCCGGTTCGCGCACGCGGACAGGGAGGGGAGCTGCCGCGCGGCCTCGGATGCCCGCGTGAGCGCCTCGCGCTCACCTCGCTCCAGCAGCTCCACCAACACCCGCAGCGCCTGGTGCCGGCCATCCAGGCACGCGGCGCGCAAGTCCATGAGCCGCTCGGACTGCGCCTGTCGCACGCGCGTGTCCTCGCACGATTGCCGCTCCTGGGCCACCAGCGCCTGGGCATAGGCGTCGAGCGCCCGCGTGGTGGACTCGAAGGCGTCCCCCGGCACCGGCGGCCCTCCCTGACGGAAGCGCTGCTCCAGCCGGACCCGGTGCGCCGCGCCCCAGGCGTCCTCCAGCCGGCTCTCGAAGCCGGTGCACGCTCGCGCGGCGTCACCGCGTGCCATGCCGAAGCCCGCGGCGGCGCTGGCCGCCACACTTGTGGTCAGCACCGCGGCCACCCAGCGCCAGCGGCGCGCGTGTGCGCCCGACTCGAGCCGGGCGAGGAGCGCGGCCAGGGTCAGGTGGCGCGAGGATGGCTCGGCGGCCAGGCCCCGCAGGACGGCGCGGCGCACGGCGCGGGGCACTCGCGAGCCGCGGGGCGGCGGCGTCACTCGCGCCTCACGCAGGGCCTGGACGTGCTCGCTCGTCGTTCCTCCCGCGAAGGGCCGGTGGCCGAAGAGGGCTTCGTACAGCGCGACGCAGAAGCTGAACTGGTCGCTGCGGGCGTCCGCGCGAAGGCCTCGCCACTGCTCCGGGGACATGTACGCGGGCGTGCCCCGCCGGACGCCGGTTCGGGTGTCGCCGTCGGTCGCCAGGAGCTGTCTGGCGGGGGCATCTTCGCCCCACGGTTCCCGTGGAGTCAGGAGAGAGGGCTCCGCGCGGGCGAGGCCGAAATCGGTGACATGCACCTGGCCGTCGTCCCCGAGCAGCACGTTGTCCGGCTTGAAGTCGCGGTGCACCAGCCCCACCGCGTGTGCGGCGGCCAGTCCCTGTCCCGCGAGGAGGAAACGCGAGAGCACCTCGTGCCACGGCCGCGGCCGCTCCGCCAGCCAGTGACGCAGCGTCCGCCCACGCACCAGGTCCATGGCGAGAAAGACGGTGTCGCCATCCAACCCCACGTCATGCACGGTGACGACATTCGGGTGGGACAGCCGGGCCAGGGCCTGCGCCTCTCGCACCAGCCGCCCGCGAGCCTCCGCGTCCGCCACCGCCCCGGGCTTCACCAGCTTGAGCGCCACTTCCCGGTCCAGGTCCGGGTCATACGCGGCGAAGACGATTCCCATGCCCCCCTCGCCCACGGGGCGCAGCAGCACGTAACGCCCCACGCGTGCTCCAGGCTCCGGCGTACCTCTCAGCAGAGGTGCCGTCAGGGGCCCTCTGCCTTCCGGGGACGGGACGCCATCTCCCCTGAGGCCTGCCACCACCGCGCAACATGCCGCGCAGCCATCCAGGTGGGCCTCCAGGCGGGCCACGGCATCCGCGGACAGGCGCCCCTGCTCCCAGTCCAGCAGCTCGTTCTCGTCAGGACACGGAGTCATGAGGAAGTCCGTCAGACCGACCCAGCCGCAAACTCATCGCACCGGGAAAGAGTACGTCGCCAGTGAGGCGAGCTTCTACCGGGGGCTGCGCGAAGGGGGTTGCGCGGTGCCTTGTTGGCCGCCGCGAAGAAAGGCAGACACGCTCTGGCTTGCGGGCGTAGCAAGCCCTCTTGGGTGTTCTGGGGGGCCTGTCTGGGGATGATGTCCGGGCCGAGGTTTGTGGGGCGCCTGCGTGTGTTTCGGCGGAGATGGGATACGCGACTCCCTCCGAACCTGGTGCCGTCGCGAGGTTTGCCGAGTCCAGATGTCGGGCTCGGCAAATGTCCTTGGACGGAGACGCGGGTTGCTACTTCGCCCCATTGGGGGCCGAAGGTGGCCCCCCGGAAGCCGCATGTGTCCCGGCGCGAAGTCGCCACGCGGGAGCGACTGAAGTGCCGGACGGGCGCCGCCTGCGCGTGCTTCAACGGGCCTTGCGGCGCTCTTCGGCCAGTTGCGTGTTGAACCCGCGCTCGGCAGCATCCGCGTAGGCCTTGCAGCTCATCGCCTTGGCGCCGGCCGCGTCTCTGGCTGCATATTCCCAGCCACTGGAGCCCGGATGCGGTGTGAGTAGCACATCGCAGGGCAGGGCGCGCACGGTGGCGAAGCTGCGCCGGTAGTCGCTGATGATGTTCGGATAACGCGGGTTGGCCACCAGTTGATAACCGGGGGCGCTGAGGCTGTCGGCGTAGGCAATGCGTACCGGCTTGCCATCGCGAGTATCATTCCACGTCCAGGCGATGCTGCCCGGGGTATGCCCCGGCATGAAATGCGCGGTGAAGTCGACGCCGCCCTGTGAGACGACCTCACCGTCCATCACGACGCGATCCGCCACGACTGGCGGGTAGGTGATGTCATCGCCGAAGTGCAGATCATCGCTGCCTCCGCGCGCCAGCAGCACCGCCGACTCGGCGCTGGCCACGAGCCGCGCGCCGGTGCGGCGCTTCAGTGCGGCGAAGGGGCCTGCGTGGTCGGCGTGTGCGTGACTGCTGAGCAGCAGGCGCAGGTCCTGCGGCGCGAAGCCGCGACGCCGCAGGTTGGCCAGCAGATGGTCGGCCATCTGGGGCATGCCACCATCGAGCATCACGACGCCGTCCTTGGTTTCCACCAGCAGGGCGGTCAGCTCCTCGGTGCCAATCTGCCAGGTGTGGTCGGCGATGCGCAGCGGCTGCATGGGCTTCAACCAGGACGCATCAACGGTATAGGCCTGCAGCTGCGGGAGCGTCGGCGGCGCGCCACCGGCGGTAGCGGAGTGCAGCAGGCAGGCGGAGAGGGCGCAGGTGACTGTCCGGAAACGCATGGCGAATGAGGATGTGGGAAGGTGAAGAGACGCTACCACTGTCCTGAACGGGTGTTTCGCAGTTTCATTGTGACAAGCGAAAATCGTCCGTATTGCCCTCCTGCTCGGCGCGGATTTTCATGTGTTGTTGATAATTTTAGCCTTCGTGGTTTCCCCAAGTAGAGCAAGCTCCGTTCCTCTCGCGGCTGCTGGACGAGTTCGCCATCAGCGAGCGGCAACGGAAGATTGCCGAGCTCAACGTCTTCCGGCCTCCTGAGTCGGAAGAGTGGCTGCGAGTCGCCCTTCCATCGGACGTGGCGAATCCGGAGCGCATGCTCGAATCCTACAGAGACTTGTCCGAAGTCCTCGTGGTCGCGAGGACTCTCTCACGCTTCAACTGGTCCGAAAATTGGGGGCAGACCAAGTTGACCGAGCGCATTCGCGCAGCCAACCTCAAGGCGACGGGTCCGAGATGCCTCCGCTTCCAGACGAGGGTCGTCGCGACGAACGCCATCTGCCGGGCTGCTAAAAGGGATCTACCCATGTCGGATTCATCTCGCTCCGTATTCTTTGGCGCCAATGCTGCGCGGACCGGACACTTCGAGGGAACGGGGCCGCTCGTGGTCAAGCGAGCCCGCTGGAAGTTCAAGCCGGGCACGCTTGCGACCACACGCAACACGCCTGCAATCCACGATGGCGTGCTGTTCGCGAACTTCGACAATGACAAGCTCTACGCGCTTGACCTCGCGAAGGGAAAAGAGCTCTGGAGCGTGCGGGTCGGGGGGCGCGTTTCTGAGAGCATCTCGAATCCGATGGTTGCGCATGGTTTGCTCTTCGTCGTCGGTGGCGGGCAGTGTCACGCCGTCGATCTTGGCACGCACGCCATCCGCTGGAGCGTCTCGTGTGACTCCGAGGCGACCTCCTCGCCAATCGTTGTCGACGACGACGTCTACGTGGGAACGCGGCTCGGTGGGGTGGTCGCCATCGACGCGCGGACGGGAGTCGAGCGATGGCGCGTGCAGCTACGCTGTGGTGAGAGTGTGGGGTCCGCGGTCAGCGTGACGCGCGATCAGGTCGTCGTCGGGACCAGACGCGACTTCGTCGAGGGCCACATCGTCGCGCTCGACCGCGCCACGGGGGTCGAGCGATGGTCGGCGAAGGCCGGTGCGATGGCCAACGGCGGAGCGCCCGCGATCGAAGGCAACACGGTTTATGCCCTGTCCGGTCTGGGGAAGTGCCTTCGCGCGCTCGACCTCGCCAGTGGCAAAGAGCGTTGGTTGTATGAGACGGGCGGCGCGCTGTGGGGAACGCCCGCCGTTGCGGACGGCGTCGTGTGCTTCTCCGGCTATCACGGGATTCTCCACGCGCTGGACCAAGATACCGGGAAAGAGATTTGGTCGGTCGCGCTCGACAAGCCCCCGAAGGATACAGTCTCACCGACGATCGCAGGTGGCGTCGTCTACATGGGGGCCGGCAACGTCGTCCACGCCTGGACGCTCCGGGAGGGAACCGAGCGCTGGCGGTGGCAGGCTCCCTATCGCGTGTCGACCGCACCGCTCGTCGCCGACGGCACGGTCTACGTGGGCTGTGACCGCGCGATCGTCGCGCTGGGGTAGCGTCGGCCGCCCGGCTTCCACATGACTCGCAGGCCCAGACCCCTGCCGCGCCTCAACATGGCCTCTATCCCGTCTATACGCACGAGACACGCCTGAACAGCTACCAGACAGTCCGGAGCTTCGGTCCGCGGTAGCCCCACTTCACGTTGAGCAAGCTCGAATTGGGATCGATGCGGCCCCCGTCGTCGTCGCGCCAAACGATTTTCGGGGTGTGGACCATCCGCGCGTAGTCTTCGTCCCTACGTTCCATCCATTCCTCGTGGGTGAGGATCGTGCTCTTGCTGTCGGCTTCGTCCGTGCACGTGAGCCCCAGCCGGGTGAGCAGCTCGAACTCGTCTGCGTCGGCGGTGAAGTTGCCATCGATTTCCCTCAGGGGCCCGAGCTCGACATCGTGCCCATATGCGAGCTGTTCGATTCGACCGCAGCGCAGGTAGCGATCCGCGCGCCCCATGAACGGCGACTTTTCGAGCACCGAGGGGATGATACGGGCCACCCCGTTGGCCCACAGCGTGAACTTCAGGGCGTTCGAAGCCAGCTTGACGCGCCCCCCCTGCTGGGTGCCCGCTCCTTCGGCGATGACGAGCTCTTTCGATGCCACGTAGGTCGTGCCCATGAACTCGAGCTCGACTGGCGTCTTCTTTTCGAAGCGAACCTGCAGCTCGGCCCCGAGTCCCCCTCGCGGCGAGCCGGTGAGCGAAACCAGTACGCGCGTGACCGCCTTTTTGGCGCGAATGAGTGGCACCTGCGCGGACAGGTCGAGTGCCGTCAGCCCTCGACTCGCCGCGATGGCGCGCCCCCACTCGTTCCACAACTTCACTGCAAGCAGTTCTCCGGTCGCCATCGAACCTCCGAGCACGTGAATCGCAGGTTGCGGCGGTGCGCTCCGTCAGCCGCATAAGAGGAGCGTCGCCGATTTGACGGGGGCAACTCTACCTCCTACGCACGCAGCGTTGCGGCGTGTTGCGAGTCGCAGGCGACGACGCTCGCCGCGGAGCCGGCTGCCATCCGTGATGTCGCGAACCGCGTCGGCGATGAGACGGAGAGCGCGTTCACCAAGGACTTCAATCGTCACTTCGCGAGACGCCAGGCGCGTAGCGGCGCCGAGTCTGGCGCACGCGCCCGTGAGTCACTGGGACAGGACCGAACTCAGGTTCACCAGCGAATCACGCCGGGTACCGTGCTTCACGAAGTCCTGGATGGCGCGGGCCAGTGTCGCGGAGAGCAGCCCCAGCAAGGGGAGGTGTGCGCCTCCTTCACAGGTGGCCTGGCCCTGGGCATCCTCGGCATCCGGGGTGAAGCGCTCATCCCAGCGCACCAGCCCGAAGGTGCCATCCGCGCTCACCGCGCCGTGGACAAGCGGCTTTCCCGTCCGGCGCGCGTAGTCGATGAGCACCTGCCGGCTGTGCTGGTTGTCCATGCAGTCCACCAGCAGGCCCGCGCCACCGCAGAGAGCCTCCGCGTTGTCCCGGGTGAGCCGCACGCCGTGGGACTCCGCCTTCACCCCGTGCAGGTTGAGGAGTTGGAGCTTGAGCGCCTCGGCCTTGTTCTTCCCGACGGAGGGCTTCACGTAGGCCTGGGCGAGCAGGTTCTTGGACTCGACCCGGTCGAAGTCGATGAAGACCAGGGTGGCCTCCAGGTTGCGACACAGCACCGCCGCGGTGGAGCCGATGGCGCCCACGCCACAGAAGAGGATTCGCATGGCGGTGTCTCACCGGGCCCCGAAGGGGACCTTGGGACGCAGGTAGATGCGCTCCTCACCCCGTGCGCCCCGGAACCGGTCGACGACGAAGTGGGCGAACGCGTCGTCGCGAAGCTGGCTCAGGTGAAGGCCGGGCACTCCGCCCGAACGAACCAGCTCCGTCGCGATGCGGCGGATGTCCGTGTCCGGCACGGGGCCGTCCAGCTCCACCGGGACGTCCGCGGACATTCCGTCGTAGGTGATGTTGAGCGTGGCCATCGTCGTGTGCGCCTCCTCACGCGCCCGGCGGAGCGCGAGGGTGCGCCCCGTGGGACTCACGCCGGGACGGCGATGGGGGCAGGCTCCTGACGATACCGGCCAGCGGTGTTGCCAACCGGGGCCCGGCTCCCCTCACGGGAAGCCGGGCCGCCAGGGAAGACGCCTACCGCGGCTCGCTGCTGCTGACCACGGCGGGCTTGGGCAGGAAGTCCTTGAGCTGCACGACGGGCAACCCTGGGAGCGCGGTGATGAAGCCCGAGTACGCCATCAGGTTGGGCGAGCACCAGCCCGGGTTGGACACCGTGTTCTCGGTGGCGTTGGTGAACACCGCATTGGCGACCGTCTCGGGCTTCGCCGTGGGATTCACCTCGAGGAACAGCGCGGCCAGTCCCGTCACGTGAGGGGTGGCCATGGAGGTGCCGCTCATCTCCCGGCTCTCGCGGTCACCGTAGTGCCAGGAGGACTTGATCTTGTTCCCCGGCGCGAAGACGTCCACGCAGTCCCCCCAGTTGGAGAAGGTGGCGCGCTTGTCCTTGCTGTCGGTGGCGGCAACGGTGATGGCCTCCGGCGCACGGGCGGGGGAGTGCTTGCAGGCGTCGTTGTCTTCGTTGCCCGCGGCGACGACGTAGGTGACCCCCGCGGCGATGGAGCGGCGGACCGCGTCGTCGAGCGCCGGGTCCTCGTCGCTGCCCAGACTCATGTTCGCGACGGCAGGCGAGATGTGATTCCGGGTCACCCAGTCGATGCCCTCGATGACGCCCGAGGTGGCTCCGGATCCGTCACAGCCCAGCACGCGGACGGAATGGACAATCGCGTTGCGGGCGAGGCCGTAGGAGGCGCCCGCCGCCGTGCCCGCGACGTGTGTCCCGTGGCCGTTGCAGTCATTGCCCCGCATGCTGTCGCCAATGGCGTCGTAGCCGATGGAGGCCCGGCCACCGAACTCCCGGTGCGAGAAGCGCACACCGGTGTCCAGGATGTAGATGTGCACGCCCTGGCCCGTCGCGGTGAAGGTGTAGACCTTGTCCAGCGGGAGCTTGCGCTGGTCCATCCGGTCGATGCCCCACGTGGGACCCTGCTGGCTTTCGGCGATTTTGACCACGCCATTCTCTTGCACGTAGTCCACTGCGGGGTCGTTCGCCATGGCCCGCGCCTGGGTTTCCGTCATCTTGGCCGCGAAACCACGCAACGCATTCTCATACATCGCGAATGCAGTGCCACCGTAAGCCGTGATGAGGCTCGTCGTGGCTTGCTGGACCTCGACCTGTTCCAGGCTTTGTGCGGGCGACTTCAGGACGACAATGTATTCACCCGGAATCTTCTTTCGGACAGTGATGAACTTGCCGGTCTGCTTCTGGCCCATCGTGGGCCTGCTGGCCGTGCGGTCCTTGCAGGGCACCTGCCGCGATGCGCACGCCCCCATCAGCAACATCATGCCCACGGAGACGAACAGCTTCAGTGTGTGTCGATTCATGTTTTACCCAGAGGAAAATGGTTGTGATGGGTAAAACGGGTGTACATCAAAAACGGCTTATTCATGAATCAACCCGGAGGGATGAGACGGCGGTCCGTGATTGAACATGCCATGGCGCTCCAAGGCGCGATGTCTGGCCATGACCTACCAAGGACGAATGGTGGTTCCCCATTCGTACAAGACTGCTTCGAGTGGACGTTTCCCGGGGCGTGACAGGATGTCGTTGATGCCCATCTCTCGTGCTGCGTTCACCAGGTGGGCATGCCACGTGCCATGCGCGTCGGAGAGTCGCGTCGCGGCGATGGCCAGCGCGCTCGCGCCCACGGAGTAGCCGCCAAAGACGAGCGGACCGCTGGCGGAGTCCTCCTTCCCCTTCACTCCGCGAGGCCACTCCCGGCAGGCCGCCAGCGGTAGGAGTGCGCCCGCGGGCCGAGCGCAGTAATCCCGCACCAGGGTGGCGGTGAAGGTTCCCGCAGCGGGATGCGCGGCCATGGCGAGGAAGGCGCCCGTCCACGCGAGCGTGGTGGCCCGCTGCGTACGCTCCACGACGCGTCCCTTCGCGTCGACCCGGGTGGGAAAGCCCGAGGGCAGGGCGGACAGTTCCACCAGTCGCGCGATGAGGCGCTCCGCCGCGGCCTCGGAGGGCGCATGGCCTCGCAGCCGGCCATGGAGCAGCAGCGCCGCGGCGGCCGGCGCACTGTCACACGGCCAGATGGAGGTACTGAAGCTGGGCAGCAGCAACTGGTGTTCAAGCGCCTTCACGACCTGGCTGGCCAGGGCATCGAAGAGCGCCGTGGACGCAGCGTCCTGCATGCCCGCGCGTTCGATGCCCGCGAGCATCAGCAGCACATAGCCTCGGTAGAGGATGCTCCGTGGCAGGGCGTGGCCCAGGACGACGTCCGTCCCACCGCGCGTGAAGGGGGCCCGGGCACGCCCCAGCGCATCTGCGAGGAGCGCATGCAGTCGTCGCTGCGTGTCCGGCAGGGGATGGCCGTCCAGCGCCGCCTGAACGAGGATGAAGGACAGGTGGCCATCGCAGAGGAGCTGTGACTCGACGAAGCGGCGCTTCGCATCGCCGAGCAACATCGTTTCGCACCCCTTGCCGAGGATGCGCTGTTCCAATGCGTCCAGCGCGGCTGAGGAGAGCTGTCCGCGTCCCTGGGATGCAGAAGGAGGGCGGGGCGGCGCATGGTCGCTCCCTACCGGGCTCTCCGTTCTTGCGCTGCCGACCAGGCATGCACAGAGCGCCAGGAGGGGAAGGCCCGTCCGGCGGAAGCGGGCGTGGGTGGGTCGTGGCATGGGCGGAGAGCTGAGCACGCACGCGTAGGGCCAAGGTCCTCCGGTGGGCTCGCCGGTCGCCAGGACAGGCTCAGCGGTTTCTTCTCGCGCGTGGAGGGTCGCGGGTTCCAAAGGGGCACGGCCCGTTCACCAGTCCACGCTGAAGGGACGTCATGGGTTGCCCTTGAGGTCAGAGCCTTCAGATTGGCAGTGGAGGTTGCGTGTGCATGGAGCTTCAGCCCGAGGTGAGCCGGTGGGACGTCACGCCTTCGGAGGCGGTGGAACTGCAGCGTCGGCTGCGTGAGCAGTTGGTGCTCCGGCCGCCCCCTGGGCTGAAGGTGGAGCGCATCGCGGGCGCGGACATCTCCACGGAGAAGGGGAAGGACACCGGGTTTGGTGGGTTCGTCGTCCTGGACGTGGAGACGTTGGCGCCGGTGGCCCAGTCTGAGGCCGTGGTGACGTTGCACTTTCCCTACGTGCCGGGCCTGCTGTCCTTTCGCGAGCTGCCCATCATCGCCGCTGCCTGGGAACGGCTCACGGTGCGCCCCGATGTGGTCATCTTCGATGGACAAGGCACCGCCCATCCCCGGCGCATGGGGATTGCGTGTCACGGAGGGTTGCTGTTCGGCGTGCCATCCATCGGCTGTGCCAAGTCCCTGCTGGTGGGGACGCATGGACCGCTGGGCGAGGCGAGAGGCTCCACCGCGCCCCTCATGCACCGGGGCGAGGTCGTGGGCATGGCGGTGCGCACGCGCAAGGGCGTGCAGCCCGTCTACGTGTCCCCGGGCCACCTGATGGACCTGCCCACGGCGGTGGAATGGGTGCTCAAGGTGAGCCCGAAGTACCGCGAGCCGGAGACCACGCGGCATGCGCACCGGCTGGTCAACGCACTCCGTCGCGCCGACGGAGAGGGCGCCGAACTGGAGTAGGTGCCGGCCCCTGATTTTGACCGCCGTCCCAACCGACTCTATGTCCGGAGGTGGCTCCCTCGCTTGGGGCCTCAAGGAACGGCGGCTCGGGCGTCTGTCTCCCTGTTCGTCCTTCCCGCCAGCCCGTACTGGCGGTAGCACCTCAGGCCGCGAAAAGGGGCAAGGGCCAGGGCGGGAGATGTCATTGGGAGCGCGAATGCGGAGGTTGTCGTCACCTTGGAGTGAGCTGGCGTCGCATTACGCCGTGGTGGTGGTGGGCTCGGGGTACGGAGGGGCCATCACCGCCAGCCGGTTGGCACGCGCGGGCCAGCAGGTCTGTGTCCTGGAGCGAGGCCGGGAGCTCCTGCCCGGTGACTACCCGCGCACGGACGCCGAGTTCATGTCCGAGTTCCAGGTTCACTTCGACCCCGAGGCCGCCGGCGATGTGGGCAGTCCGACGGCCTTGTTCGAGCTCCACCGGGGCGGGGACGTCTCCGTCGTCACGGGCTGCGGCCTGGGCGGGACGTCGCTCATCAATGCCAACGTGGCCATGCGGCCGGACCCTCGCGTGTTCCTGGACGGGCGTTGGCCGGACGCGTTCCGCGCCGACGTGGACGGCTTGCTGGAGGACGGCTTCGCTTGGGCCGAGCACATGCTGCGGCCGTTGCCCTATCCGGAGTCCGCGCCGCCGCTGGCCACGCTGTCGGCGCTGGCGAAATCGGCGGAGAAGCTGGGCGGCACCTTTCGCCGGCCACCCCTGACCGTCACCTTCGAGGAAGGCGTCAACGCCGCGGGGGTGCGTCAGGGCGCTTGCACGTTGTGCGGTGACTGCATGACGGGCTGCAACTTCGGCGCGAAGAACTCCGTGCTGATGAACTACCTGCCGGACGCGCACCGCCATGGGGCGAAACTCTTCACCGAGGTGGGCGTGCGCTACCTGGCGCGCGATGGTGCCCGGTGGCGCGTGTACTACCGGCCGATGAACGCCGGCCGCGAGCGGTTCGATGCGCCAGACCTGTGGTTGACCGCCGACCGCGTCATCCTCGCGGCGGGGACCATGGGCACCGCGGAGCTCCTGCTTCGCTCGAAGGCGCTGGGGCTGTCCCTCTCCGGGCGTCTGGGCCAGCGTTTCAGCAACAACGGGGACGTGATGGCGTTCGGCTACAACACGGACGTCCCTGTCCATGGCGTGGGTCTGGGCGAGGCGCCCTCCGCGGGGCGCGAGCCCGTGGGCCCCACCATCACCGGTATCATCGATGACCGGGCCACGCTGCGGCAGGAAGACGGCATGATCATCGAGAACGGCGCGATCCCCGCCGCGCTCGCGCGCCCCGTGACGGCGCTGCTCGCCGCTGCGTCGGCCATCGCCGGGCAGGACACGGACCGGGGCGCCATCGACCGGGTTGGGGAACTGGCGCGCATCGCGGACAGTGCCGTGCGCGGCCCGTACCACGGGGCCATGCGCAACACGCAGACGTTCCTCGTGATGTCCCATGATGACGGCGCGGGTGAACTGCGCCTGTCGGGCGACCGGGTCCGCGTCCACTGGCCGGACGCGGGGAGGCAGGCCGTCTTCACGCGGGTGGATGAACGCCTGCGCCGCGCCACGGAGGCGCTGGGCGGAACCTTCGTGCGCAATCCGCTCTGGAACAAGCTCACCGGCCACGAACTGCTGTGCACCCATCCCTTGGGCGGGTGCGCCATGGGCGAGCGCGCGGAGGAGGGCGTGGTGGACCACGAGGGCCGCGTCTTCGCGGGGGCCGAGGGCACGGAGGTCCATGAGGGCCTCTACGTCAGCGACGGCTCCGTGATTCCGAGGCCGCTGGGCATCAACCCGCTGCTCACCATCTCCGCTGTAGCGGAGCGCACCGTGGCGCTGATGGCCCGGCGGCACGGTTGGAGCGTGGACTATTCGCCTGTTCCGGAGGCCCCGGGGCCGCGGCCCACGCAGCCCCTGGCCGTGCAGTTCACCGAGACCATGTACGGCTACATCTCCGCGGGGGCCGACGAGGACTTCCTGCGAGCCGGGGACCCCGCGCGCAGGGATACGTCGCCGTTCCGCTTCATTGTCACGGTGGACTCACGGGACCTGGAGGAGACGCTCGCGCATCCGCTGCATCCCATGCAGCTGTCGGGCTGCGTGGTGGCGCCCGTGCTGTCCTCCCGTCCGATGACGGTGGAGCAGGGCGTGCTGCACCTGATGACCCACGAGGGCGCTCGTCCTGGCGGGCGGCGGATGCGCTACCAGCTCCCGCTGGTCTCCGAGTCCGGCGAGCGCTTCTTCGTCGACGGCTACAAGGACGTCCATGACGACGACGGTCCGGACCTGTGGGTGGATACCACGCGGCTCCTGGTGTCCATCTACCGTGGCGAGGACGCTTCGGGGCCCTGCATCTTCCGGGGCTACCTGCGGCTGAACGCCAAGGACTTCGCCGTGCAGCTCTCCACCCTGCGGGTGCTTCATGCCCAGGGCACGGTGCAGCGGCTGGCCGCGCTCGCCCGCTTCGGGCGTTTCTTCTTCGGGGAACTCTTCGAGACGTACGTGCGCAGCAAGGCCGCGTAGCGAGCGGGGAGGCGGCGGCACGGCTTTCGTACCGCTATGTCGTGCTCCTTCTGGATGGCGTGGGCACCGTGAGGCGCACACGCCATTTCATGAAGGAAGGACAGCCCATGCCCAATGACCGTGAGCAGGGAAAGGGCGCTCCGCAGGGCAGCGAGCGTCAGACCAGCCGCCGGGATACGCCCATCGAGGTCCGCAGGCGGCTGCGGCACGAGTCACGCACGAGCCAGACGTACGCGGCCTTCATCAAGCACCTGTGCGAGCGAGGCGGCATGTCGCCCGCCGTGGCCGAAAAGGCCGCGGTGTCCGTCCTCTGCGCTTTGGAACAGCGAATCCTCAGTGAGGAGGCAAGCGACCTGGAGGACCAGCTTCCTCGCAAGCTGACCCTGCTGCTGCACCGCTGTGAGAAGCACGAGGAAGAGCTGCCTCCCAAGTTCCACCGCGAGCACCTTCTGCGTCGGGTCGGGGAGGACCTGAGCCTTCATCCGGACGCGGTGGAGCCGGTGGTTCGCGCGGTGATGGATGCCGTCCGCCACCAGATAACCGAAGGGGAGTCCGAGGACGTCATGGGCCAGCTCCCGCCGGACATCCGCGACCTGTGGACGCGCACCGTCTGAAGACTCAAGCGAGGCCGCTGGGGGTGTGGCGGATGCCGGAGGCGCTGCGAAGCGCCTCGGCCCACCAGGGCTCGGCCGCCACCAGGACGTCTCGGCCTCGCAGGCGCGCCACCATGCCCTCGGGCGCCACGACGGAGAAGCGCAGGGGCTTCCCGAGTGCGGAGGTGAGCGCGGCCATGGTGCTTTCATCCTCGGCGGAGAAGCCGAGTGGTCCGTCGGGGTGGCTGTGCGCCACCTCTTCAAGGACGTCACGCAGCCGCCAGATGGCTTCCCAGCGGGCGCGTGAGTCGGGCAGTTGATTCGGGCTGTCGGACGCGTCGCACCACAGCACTTCGCCGCCGTGGCCGATGAGCAGGCAGACCTCTCGTGTGGACATGGCCGTCTCCTCAGGCATGCCGGGTCACCACCAGGACATCCGTTTCAATGGCCTCGCGAATGACGGATGGCAGGCTCTCCAGCGTGACATCTCCGTCCGCACCGGCCAGGCAGATGCCCGCGTCCAGGACCTGGAGCGAGTCCGCCGCGACGATGGAGACGAAGCGCTCCCCCATGAAGGCATACGTCACCTCCAATCGCTGGCCCGCGAGCCGCCGCAGGTCCAGCGGACGCGCGCCCGCGTTCAGCAGCGCCTGCTGTGCGCGCTGCATGCCGTCCTCCCTCGGATTCCCGCGGACGCCCCGCGTCGCCAGACGGGCCATGCGTCGCTGGGCTTCCTCAACCAACTCCGCGGACCGGGCTCGCCGCTCGGCGTCCTCTCGCTCCTGTCGCGTCCGCACCGCCTGGGCCTCACGTTCATGGTTCAGACGCCGCAGGCAATCCTCCGCCGGAACGCGGCCCCCCTCCGCCACCGCGAGTATCCGGCCTCGGACCTCGGCGGGTGCGAAGCGGATGCCCACGTCGCGCGAGACACGCTCCAGCAGGGCGTAGCCAAACGCGGCCCGCAGGGGGGCACTCACGCCCCGAATGTGGGCGAGGGGTTGGTTCTGCTCCAGCGCGAGGCGTGCCGCGCCCTCGGCTTCGCTTTCGAAATCCACGCCTTCGAAGAGCAGGGTGCCGTCAAACCATCGGCGCGCGCTCACCGGCGCCAGGCGCGGCGGCTCCTCCTCCGGCATCAGCTCCAGGGGCTCCGCCACGGCGCCCTCTCGCACCAGCCGGCGTCCCCAGGCATGGCCCCGGACGCGCGGCAGCGCCTCCAGGCACTCGGGCTCGGAGGGCTCACGCGGCGTGGCGTCTCGTCCCTTCACATCGAAGCGCCACCACCCCGGGGTGACCGGGGTGGTGACACGGAGGCGTCGCGAGGCGGAATCCACGGTGCCACCGCCCAGATACGGCAGCACCACCGACTCCACCTTCCCGAGGAACTTCCGGTAGTCCACGACGCCTCCTCCTTCCTCACTGCGTTTGGCTTCACGCCACCTTCAGCAGCGGCGTGCGCATCACCCGCTCCACCCAGCCGGACTGGGCGGTTCCGGGCAGCGTGGGCGCATCCATCAGCGCCTTGAGCACCCGGGGGACCTGGTACGGGTCCTCGAACTGGTCCACGTTCACCTCGCTGAAGGGCACTCGCAGCTGCGCGGCGCAGGTTCGAACCGTCGAGCCCCGCGCATGTGCCACCGACACCAGCAGGGCCATCGCCGACACCGGGATGCGGAGGTCGCGGAATGCCCGGGCGAACTGGTCGCCTGCCTCTCCGGCCTCGTCTCCCACCACGATGACCACCAGCTTCGCGTCCTCCGGCACGCGAACGCCGTCACGATGCAACGCGTACAGCGCGGAGGCGTGCACCGTCCCTCCCGACGCCCGCAGCCCCGCCAGCATGTGCTGGACGGCGATGCGGTTGGCGGCCTTGGGACGCAGCACCGTGCCCAGGGTGTCGAACGCGGCGATGTGCAGCTTGTCCATCGGGAAGCCCGCGAGGATGCGCGACAGCGCCTCCTTTGAACTCTCGATGGCCCCCTCCATGGAGCCCGACTTGTCGATGAGGAACATCACCCGCACGTCGGTCTCCGCCGTCGCCTCCGCCACCGCCTGCCGTGCCGCGTTGTCGCTGGCCTCCTCCAGCTTGCGTCGCAGCACCGCGCTGCGGACGTTCTTCGCGATGTTCAGCGCCCGCTGGTCCGTGGCCGTGTGCACCGCCTTCTCCCAACGCGCGCGGATGGCCGGGTCCGTCAGCAGGCCCAGTTCCTCGAGCGTGGGCGTCATCAGCCGCAGGTCACGGTCCGACAGCGAGGGCAGCAGCGCCGCCATGATGGCCGGCGTGAGACCCACGTCCTTCGGCAGCCGGCCCACGACCTCCTTGTAGGAGAGGCGCTCCAGGTCGATCCACTCGCAGATTTCCGCCTCCGACAGGCCGTCGAAGCGCTCGCGCTTGACCAGCGTCAGCCCATTCAGGCCCACCTCGCGGTGGCCCTGCGCGGACTGCTTCTGCTTCCAGCCGAGCACCTCGAAGAAGCCCTGCGCGCGCGGCTTGTAGCCCGCCTTGCGCGCCAGCTTCTTCAGCGTCTCCTTGTAGCCCGCCTTCACCAGGCCCTGGAGCATGGGCATGTTGGCCTCACGCGCAGCCAGCCACTTCGATGCCACGCGCTTCCAGCGGCCCAGCGGCGCCTTTCGGGACGCCGGGTCACCAAAGCCAGCCTCGCGGTTGAGCCGAGCGATCTCCGGATGCTCCAGCAGCTCCGCCACGCGCAGCACCGCCTTGGGCGTGAGCATGCGCGTCGACTTGCGCTCGTAGTGGAGCACCATCGCCTCGCCAATGGCTCGCCAGTCGTCGTCGTGGAAGGCCACGCCGCCCTGTTCGTCGCGCACGGGCTGGCCCGCGTGCTCCTGCACCAGCATGAGCGCGCACGTCGCGACCTTGAGGTCGCGCCAGTCCGTCTGGGTCAGCGCGTACGACGCGAAGTGCGCCATCAGCTCCGCGTTGAGCCGGTAGATGTCCAGGAGTTGCCGGTAGAGCTTCACAGCGGCGGGCACGAAGAGGCCCGGCTTCACCGGACGCCCCTTTTCACGCTGGAACGGCGTGGCGTGCGCCGCCGCGTGCCAGGTGCCATTCACATCCAGGCCAGGCCGGTTGTGCCACAGGTGGGCGGAGCCTCCGAGCACCAGGTCCAGCAGGCGCTCGGCGGGACCGCGCTGCGACTCGGGCAGCAGCGCGTTCGGGTTCTGCGTCTGGGTCGTCATGGTGTCCCCCTAGGGACGTGCCGCGGGTCAGGCGCGGGGCGGACCACTCGCGACGAAGCGAGCGGAGTGCACCGCGCGTGGACGCACGAGTGCCTCGCGCTTCAGCGAAGGCGGCCCGTGCGAAGTGAGGATGGGGAGGAAAGGGTGCGCCCGAGTGACGAGGCCGTTCTTGGATTAACGGTCCCAGTGCTCTACCGCTGAGCTACGGAGCCACGAATGGCTCCGGCGGGATTCGAACCCGCGACAGCTGTATTGCGTGTTGGACCCCGTCGGCCGGGCGCGAAATCGATTACGAGTAGACGGACACGTCGCCGTGGACCGGAAACCGGGCCACGGCCTTGCCGCCCCGGTATGTACTCCGGGCCGGCACCGAGACGAGCTCCCAGGTGGGGAGCACCACCGCCGTCAGCGACCGTCCGTAGACGCACCCGGTGTCGATACCCACCGCGTGCTCGGTGACGAGCGGCGCGTCGAAGACGGTGTGACCGAAGATGACCCGCTCCGGGCCCGTCCAGTGGTGTGTCCAGAAGGTCCAGCCCTCGGGCGCCTTGGACGGCCAGTAGCTCTTGGCCGCCGGGGGCCGGATGCACTGGGCATGGAGCAGGTGGTACGGGTCCTGTCGCTCGACGGGGATGTCCGGCAGCATGCCGGCGTGCACCACGATGGCGTTGTGCTCCGGCAGCCGCAGGTAGCGTGGCAGCCGGGCCATCCAGTCGTAGTGCCCGGGTTGGAGCACCCGGCGAGTCTCGAGGTGGTCGGGATGCAACCGCTCGTCCGCCCGGTGGCGCTGCTGGAGGTGCTTCTCCTCGTGGTTGCCGAGGATGGCCTCGTGCCGCATGGCCAACTCCACGCACTCGCGGCGCTTCGGGCCCCGGTCCACCAGGTCACCCGCGAAGATGATCCGGTCGCTGGAGGTCGCGCCCACCTTGCCGAGCAGCTCCACGGCTTCGTCGTAGCAGCCGTGAAGGTCTCCGATGACGATGGTGCGGCGGGACATGACGCGAATCCTCAAGAAGGAAAAGGTTGAGCGCCCGAGTGAAGAAGCCAGTTGGCTGATTCCAGGATCAGTGACGGACCACCCGTCGGCATACGCCCATGGGGCATATGTGTGGAGTCGAACCACGGCTTGTAGGGCCGCTTCGGCCGGGCGCTCGAAAGCGATGGGGGCGAAGACGCGGGCCCCCGCTGTTCCTGACAGGTGATTTTCCGGGGCCCGGTTTCTGACGCCTGCTCTATAAATCCCGTCAGGAACGCCATGCGGCTTTCGTCCGACTTCGCGGGTGCCAATTGTCCGGTGATTCCGCCGGGTTGGCGCCCCCTGCTTGTCTCGGAGGCTGCCTGCGGATGCCAACGTGGTACCTTGCCGCGCCACATCCCTGTAACCCAACATCCCGGGGCGACTTCCCCGGCGCAGCCCCCAGGTCCTTCCGGTGTACGAGCAGCTCACGGATGACGAATTGTTCGCGGAGGTGGTCCGCCGCCGCGCCACTGGCGAGCCTGTTGGAGGTCCGCTTGGGGCGTTGGTGCAGCGGTGGGCCCGGCCCTCGCGGTACGTCATCAGCAAGATTCAGGCGAGCTACGGCCGTGGTTCCCCAGCGGACGCGGACGAGCTCTTCCAGGACGCGGTCGGGAAGTTCATCGACCGGGGTCTGGACCAGTTCCGCGGCGTGTCGGAGCAGATGCCCGGCCGGAGCGCGTCTCCCAAGACGTTCTTCCTGCGCATCGTCAAGCACGTGGCCATCGACTTCTACCGGAAGCACCGCGAGGAGCTCGCGGCGCCTCCGTCGGACCCCGATGACGCCATGGAAGAGCCACCCTCCGAGGTGGCTCGCGCCGTCGAGTTCGGGAAGCGGCGTGAAGAGCGCGCCGAAGCCCAGGAGCTGTATTGGGCGGCATTTGCCCGCCTCCAGCAGGAGCACCCGAAGGAAGCTTCGGCTTGGGACCTGTACCACCACGAAGACGTCGAGGATCACGAAGAATGTGCCCGGCGCCTGAACATCACCGTGGTGAACAGCTACAAGCGCGTCAGCCGGGCCCAGGCCTACCTCAAGCTCTACCTGCTGGACCTTCATCGCGAGTCGCATGGGGAGGAAGCGTGAGCCGCCTCCTTCCCCGCCACACCCGGGGTACCCAGGAGGAATGAACCCATGATTGTTGGAGATACGCTGTCCCGCTATTCCGCCCGCCGCTCGCAGCTCCTGTCGGGCACGGCTTCTCCCGGTGAAGTGCTCGAGGCGGCGGGTGACCTGCTGCGCCGCCGCTCCCGGTTGGAGACCGAAGGTGTGGACGCCGCCCTGCGGGGCCTGGGTCGACCTCAGGTGGAAGCCTGGTTGAAAGCGCAGAAGCCCCAGTCGCTGCAGCCGGTGCTGCTGAGGGCGGCGGAAGAAGCTGTCGAGGTGGCGCTCGACGGTGGTGAAGAGGCGGACATGTGGCGGGTCTCCGCGCTGGAGGGACTTTCCGCTCGCGACCGGGCCGCCTCCGCCGCACACGCCCTGGCCGTCTGGGAGGGCTTTCACGGTGCCCTCGACGGCGAGTCCGCGCAGCTTCGAGACCGCTTTCTCGCCGCGCTCCAGAGTCTGGACTCAGCACTCCATCCCCGAGCCCGTTGGTTCATCCCACTCAATCCGCAGCGCCGGCAGGAGCGCGACCTCCTCGAGCCCGCCGAGCAGGACGCCGCCTGGTGGTTCTCCGCGCGCGCCAGTTGCGATGACCTGGTCGCCACCTGGACGGCCAATCCCCAGACGCTGACGGCCCATCTTCAGGACTGCGACGCGTGCCGCGCGGACATGGCGGATGCCGCGCCCGTGGACATGCCCCCCCGCCGGCACCTCACCGCGGACGACCTCTGGCGCCTCGACATGGGGCTGCTGTCCGAGGACGAGCGGACCCGGCTGGATGCGCACACCGCGCGCTGTGGCGAGTGTGCCCAGGCCGTGCTGGCGCTGGACGAGGGCGAGGCGGCCATCGAGGAGGCGCTGGACATGGAGGAGGACGGGACGGTGGCCCGCTCCGCGCGCACCTCGCGCGCGCCTGTCTCCCACCGCGCTCACGCCGCCCGCCTGCCGGAGCAGCGCGAGGTGCTGGATGAGCGCCGCGACTTTCGCGTGGTGCTGGTGCGCGAGCGTCAGCGCGTGCGCCTGCTGGTGCAGCCCCTGTCTGGCCGGACCGTGACGGCGGCGGTGTTCCTGAGCCCCGGCCGTCCCTCGCTCAAGCCGGCCCATGGGCCGGAGGGCATCGCCTTTGATTTGACGTCCGCGTCGTCCACCGGCGCGCGCTCTGCCCACCTGTCCGTGCAGGCGGGGAGCGAAACCCTGGAGCGCGACTTCGCCTTCTGACGGGAGGTCCCCGCTTCACGCCGGGGCCCGTGGTCACGGGCCCTCCGCGCTCAGGGGGACATGGGGATTGCGGTCCGCTGCGTGTCGAGCGCCTGACGG
Organism: Myxococcus sp. AB036A; assembly: GCF_006547355.1. Lineage (NCBI taxonomy): Bacteria > Pseudomonadati > Myxococcota > Myxococcia > Myxococcales > Myxococcaceae > Myxococcus > Myxococcus sp. AB036A. Next base: position 43,147 of record NZ_VHLC01000023.1, read on the forward strand.
CTGCGCACGGGGGGCCGCGGAATGGGAAGGCTCCCCGCCGGCAACGTGGGGCTGAAGCCATTCACCAGGAAGGAGATGATGAGCTGCGCGTTGGGTGGGCGGGTGCCGAGCGCCGCGCCGCAGACGTCCAGTTGGTCCATCACCCGGGGGCCTTCGGTGCGCTGGTAGCGGTTGCACGTGGCCCCCACCTGCGGGTCCAGGTGTCGTGCCATCTCGCGCATGTTGCGGCCCCAGCGCATGGTGAGCTTCTCTGGCGTGAGCTGGATGTTGACGGGCTCCTCACCCCACGTCCCCTCGATGAGGGTGCGCCGTCCACCGGCCTTCAGCTTCAGCTCGAGCGCGCGCTGTCCCAGCGTGCCCGTCACCGCGATGCCGTGCTCGTAGACTTCCTCACCGAGGATGCTCACCCAGACGCCGTCCTTGCGCCGGGTGTACGGCTTGTCCGCGGCGATGCGGCCGTGGTTGAACCAGACGTCGCCCACGCGGCCCAGGGGCAGTTGGTCGTTCTTCGCCACCGGCGCGGGTGCGTCCTCCAGTCCTGAAGGACCGGCGGCGGTCACCACCGGCCGCGAGGCCAGCAGGTCCGTCACCGGCACGGACGTGTCGACGACCTCGAAGCGCACGCCGTCCAGCCAGGCCTGCCCCGTACCGCTCATGATGAGGCCGGCCATGATGGTGGTGGCTTCCTTCGGGACGTCCAGCACCACGTCGTAGCGCTTGCAGCCCGCGGTGCCCACCAGGGCGCGCGACTGCATGTTGTCGAAGGCCAGGGGCTGCTTCGGGTCGGGCCCTTCCACGCGCATCCACAGGCCTGCCCAGCCCTCCACGTCCTTGATGCGGAGCGCGCCGGAGAAGCGCAGCCGCTTGCCCCGGAAGTCATGCGCGCCGAAGGCCTGCATGAAGGTGCCGTAGCCATTCTCATCCAGCGACAGCGAGCGGAGGTAGGCGCTGCGGTTGCCTTCGCACGTGGCGCTGCTGTCCACGCCGGCCTCGTAGCGCTTGGGGGCGCTCTCCGTCACATACCAGCCGACTGGCAGCTTCTGGGCGCCTTCCGACGGCTGCGCGCCGGCCCCGGTGGAGGCCAGCGCGAGCAGTAGGGCGGCGAGTTTCTTCCGGAAGTCCATGACGGGAATCCTCACAGCGACACGGGGCGGCGCGCGCTCAGCGCACCCTCGGGGAGGCCAGTGCGGGCCTCATAGCGCGGGACTTCACCCGAGCCCCAGGGATATTGGACGAGCAGCCCACGCTCCTCGGCAGTCTGGGTGCAGGACGCCTGGGTGGCCAGGTCCGGGCACGCCACGACGATGGACTGAGGCTCGGCGACCTCTGTCTCGAATTCCACCGAGGGCGGCTCGACATGAAGGGCCAGTGTCCTGGGCGCGTCGGGCGGTTGCCGTCCACCGGGCAACACGACGAAGGCCCAGGCCGCCGCCGCGGCCAGCGCGGCACCGGCCAGGCCGGCCGCGAGACGTCGAGTCTCCCATCGGGCCGGGCGGAGGACGTGGACGGCGGGCGCATAGGTGTTGGCGACTTCGTGGAGTTGCTCCGACAGCAGGGCTTCTTCCTGGAGCAGGCGGGCGCACGGATCACATTCCAGCGTGTGCGCCTCGAGGCTCGCGGCCTTCTCGGGTGCCAGCGCCCCCAGGATGTACTGCTCCGCGGAGTCGCGGGTGAGGTGGGGCTTAAGCATGGGTTTCCTCCTCGAGCGCGGTGCGCAGCTTCTTGCGGACCTCGCACAGGATTTGCCGCACGCGCTGGACCGACAGGCCAACGCGTGAGGCGATTGCGGCATGAGGGAGCTCCTGGCCGTCACAGGCCAGGAGGAAGACGTTTCGTGCGCTGGGAGACACCTGCGCCAGCGCGGCATGGGCGCGGGAGAGTTGCTCCTCGGTCAGCAGGCGCCGCTCCGCGGATACGGACGGGTCCACCGGGTGGTGACGCTCCGGCAGTTCATCCACCGCCCCGGCAATGGACTCGCGACGGGCCCGTCGTGCGTCGTCCGCGGCCAGGAAGGCCGCCTGGGTGAGGGCGAGGTTGGGCAGGCGAAGCTCCGTCAGCAGCCCGCGCTGCTGTTGCTGGATGAGCCGCGCCCAGGTCTCCTGGGCCAGCTCTTGCGCCCGGTCCACCCGGACGCCACGTGCGAGCAGCGATACCACGACCCGCCGGTGATGGCGTGCGACCAGCGCGTCCCAGGCCGCCCTCTCACCCGCCAGGGCGCGCCGCGCGAGGAGGGCTTCGTCCTCCCCGGGCGCCGTCGCCTCGGCCGGCTCGTCGGCTTCCTTTGACAATCGCAGCGTCGTCATCCGCAGGCCCTGCACGGCTGCACTCATGCCGTCTTCCCGTCGCTCAGAGGCGTCCGGGGAGCACGCCTCCTCCCCGGTGTCCCCTGAACGTGTGTCCGGCGCGGACATATCGATGGGGGCAGGGAAGATGTGGGGCGGGGTGGGCAAGGGTCAGTTGACGGCGGGACTGTCTCCCGACGCCCAGCGGAGGTTGGAGAGCTTCACCACGCCCTGGCAGCGGCCGCACACACGGCCTTCACCGTCGTACACCCGGGCGGTGGCGAAGTGGAGGGACACCGTCTGGCTGTCGATTTCGGACTCCACGCGCAGACTGTCGCCGGTGACGGCGCGCTCGAAGCTCATGGACAGCTGCACGGTGGCGCAGCGCCGGCCCGGGTCCACCAGGGCGCCGGTGCAGCCCACGGCGTAGTCGAAGAGGGCGGCGAGGATGCCTCCGTTGACGGCGCTGGCGCTGCCGGCGCCGCCCCGGTGTTCGGGCCGAAGTTCGGGGATGGTGACGACCACCTTCCGGCCCTCCGGAAAGCTGAGTTGCGCGCCGAAGAGGCGCAGGGTGAGGCTCTGGGAGAACTGCTCGGCGTAACGGTCCGGGTCAGCCTGGGAAGGCCTCGAAGGGGCGCCGGACGTGGAGTCGGACATGGAGTCGCTCCATTATATAAGCGCACCGCATGCCTTGGGGGCCGAGCGGCCGGGCGGGACTGCGGAAGGGCGCCCATTGGTGGGGGAAAGACGTTAGAAGCATGGGTTCCCTCCCGAATGTCTCCCGCGAACCCACACGAATCCGCCCTCCTCGAAGACCTCAATGCGCCACAGCGCGAGGCCGTGTTGCATGGTGACGGCCCCCTGCTCGTCCTGTCAGGGGCGGGCAGCGGCAAGACGCGCGTCATCACCCGGCGCGTGGCGTATCTGGTGAAGGTCCACAACGTCTACCCGTGGCGCATCCTGGCCGTCACCTTCACCAACAAGGCGGCGCGGGAGATGCGCGAGCGCCTGGTGCAGTTGCTGGGGGCCCAGGCGAACGAGCTGGTGGTGAGCACCTTCCACTCGGCGGCGGCGCAGATTCTCCGCCGAGAGGCGGAGCACGTGGGGCTCACCCGCTCCTTCGTCATCTACGACGACTCGGACCAGCTCAACGTGGTGAAGCGCGCCATGCGCGAGGCGGGCATCGAGTCCATGCAGCCGCGCGAAATCCTCCACCGCATCGACCAGGAGAAGAACGCGGCCCGGCTCCCGGAGCACATGCAGGTCGCGCCCGGCGACGAGCGGGGCCAACTGGTGCGCAAGGTGTACGCGGCCTACCAGGAGCGACTGCGCGCGGCCAACGCCGTGGACTTTGGAGACCTGCTGCTCCTGCTGGTGACGCTGTTCCGCACCCGGCCGGACGTGCTGGAGAACTACCGGCGCCGCTTCCACCACGTGCTGGTGGATGAGTTCCAGGACACCAACCCGGTGCAGTACGCGCTGCTGAAGCAGCTGGCGCCGCCCCCTTCCGCCAACCTGGTGGTGGTGGGCGACGACGACCAGTCCATCTACCGGTGGCGTGGCGCGGACGTGGACAACATCCTCGGCTTTCCGCGGCAGTACCCCGGCGCGAAGGTGGTCAAGCTGGAGCAGAACTACCGCTCCGACCAGAACATCCTGGACGCGGCGCATGAGGTCATCCGGAAGAACACGCGGCGCATGGAGAAGAAGCTCTGGTCCGAGCGCCAGCGGGGCCAGACGCTCAACCTGATGCTCAACCGCGATGAGCGGGCCGAGGGGCAGGAGGTGGCGCGGCAGATTCTGGCGCTGCAGCGGGAGGGCTTCATCAAGCTCTCCAGCATGGCGGTGTTCTACCGGGCCAATGCGCAGAGCCGCGTGCTGGAAGAGGCGCTGCGCCTGGCGCGCGTCCCGTACACCCTGGTGAGCGGACGCAGCTTCTATGACCGGGCGGAAGTGCGGGATGCCTCCGCGTATCTGCGGCTGATGGTGAACCCGCGCTCGGACGCGGACCTGCTGCGCATCATCAACATCCCGGCGCGTGGCATTGGCGACACCACGGTGGAGCGGGTGACGGACTTCGCCAACGCGCGCGGCGTGAGCCTCTATGAGGCCTTGTCCCAGCCGGAGCAGATTCCCGCGCTCAATGGGGCCGCGGTGAAGCGGCTCAAGGGCTTCCGCAACCTGCTGGAGTCCCTGACGGCCTTCGCCCAGACGAACGAGGAAGCCGCGGGCGCGGTGGACCAGATGCTGCGCGAGACGAAGCTGGTGGAGACGCTTCAGGCCGAGGGCAGCGACGAGTCTCAGACGCGCGCGGAGAACCTCCGCGAGTTCCTGGGCGCAGCGCAGGAGTTCGACCTGAACCGAGCGGCCGCGGCGGTGGCGGCCGCGGCGAATCCCCCCAGCGACGTTCCTCCCGAAGTGGACGCGGCCCCGCTGACGGCGGACGTGCCGGCGCTGCAGGCCTTCCTGGAGCAGATTTCGCTGGTGGGCGAGGCGGACGCGGAGGTGGGCGAGGGCCGGGTGGCGCTGATGACGCTGCACGCGGCCAAGGGCCTGGAGTTCGACGCCGTCTTCCTCACCGGCATGGAGGAGAACGTCTTCCCGCACTCGCGCGCGGTGAAGTCCGAGTCCACGTTCCTGAACGAGGTTGCCTCGGCGGACGGGGAGCCCTCGGAGGAGATGGCCGAGGAGCGGCGCCTCTGCTACGTGGGTTTCACGCGCGCGCGAAAGCGGCTCTTCGTGAGTCTGGCGCAGTGTCGCTCGCTGTTCGGTGAGCTGCGCTACAACGCGCCCAGCCGCTTCCTGCGGGATGTGCCGCCGGCGCTGTTTGGCATCAGCGAGCAGGAAGTCCCCGAAGCGCCTCGGCCCATGGTGCCCTCGACGCCGCGCAAGCGGACCTGGGATGAGGACGACGGGCCGCGCATCGACCGCTCGTACTCGCAGGCGTCGGACATGGACGGCGTGGGCGGGGACGTGCGCGGCATGCGCGTGCGCCACGAGCAGTTCGGCGTGGGCCGCGTGGTGTCCGCGGACGGCAACGGCCCCAACGCGAAGGTGACGGTGGAGTTCGGCGGAGGCGTGGGCCTCAAACGCATCATCGCCCGTTTCCTGATGCCGGGCTGAGAAGCGGGCACCCGAGTGGACAAGCCGGTTTGGAGGCGTGTGGGAGCGACAAAAGAAAGCCCGCGCGCCTGACAGGGCGAATGCGCTGGTGGCAGAGTCCGGCGCGTGAGACTCGCCTCGCTGACCTGGTGCCTCCTGCTGGTGTGGTGTGGCTTCGGCTGTTCGCGAAGCTTCTCCTCGCAGGACCTCGGCGTGCAGTACGAGCCGCCCTCGGGCATGGACCTGCGCTCCGTGGAGGCCGGGCCCCCGGCGCTGGCCCGCTTTGACGGGGGATTGGAGCTGCGCTCGGTGCGCGGCGCGGTGCCCGCCCTGGATGCAAGCCCGGAGGCCGTGCTGGCGGCGGCGGGGTTGAAGGCGCCCGGAAAGTTGCTTCAGGACACGGAGGGGACGCTCCCAGCGGGGCCCGTGGCGCGCTACGAATTCTCACAGACGGGCGGCGTGCGCTCGATGGTGTACTTCGTGCCCAGGAAGGACGGCTTCGTCCTGGTGACCTTCTCCGCGCCCGAGCGTGACTACGGCACGCTGTCCGCCCGGGTGGAGCGCTCACTGTCGACACTGCGGGCGTGGTGAAGCCCGCGGCGGCGTCCCGATTGAAGGCTCAAGGGTCGGTCTTGCGCAGCCGCCACGACAGCACGCGGCCATCAAGTCCCAGGACGATGACCTGGTCGCCGAGTACCACGGGGCGGGTGCGCAGCGGCGTGTCCGCGCGGACCGAGAAAGCCTGCGCCCAGGTCCTCGTGTTCAACGCGATGAGCCGTCCCTGACGCCCGCTGGTGGGCACCAGCAGCAGGTCCTCTCTCACTGGTGTCACCTCCGAGACGAGCGGGTCGGGCAGCGTGACGCGCGCCACCTCCTTTCCATCCGAAGGGGACAGGCCGACGAGCGAGGAGACTTCTCCAGCCGTGCCGACCCACACCGTCCCCAGCGCCAGCGAGGGGGGACTGCTCAGGGCCGCCGCGGGGGCCTGCTCCCACAGGGACGTGCCGTCCCCGAGCCGCAGCGCCAGGACGTGGCCCTGGCGGGTGCTCACGTAGAGCGTGTCCCGCCACAACGTCATCCCCAGCACGTCCCGGAGGTCCCGCTGCCAGCGCTTCGCCCCATCCTGGGTGGCCAGGGCCATCAGCCCCGCGTCACCCAGCGCCACCACCAGCAGGCCGTCCTGGAGGACCGGCACGGGAAATCCACGGGGCGCGGCCGTCGCCTCGGGCTTTCCGGGTGGGGGGCGCTCCCAGTCTGTCTTCCCCGTGTCCGTGAAGAGGGAGCGGACGGACCCATCCGGCGCGACCAGGAAGACGAATTTCCCCTCCGCATCCGCCACGGGTGCGGTAAGGACAGGGGGCTCTCCGGTGAGGCGCCATTGCACCGCGCCATCCGCGAGGCTCAGCCGGACCAGGTCTCCGCCCACCGTCCCGGCGATGACGCTGTCTCCCAGCAGGGCCGGGCGTGTGGCCACCTCTCTGTCCAGGGCGGCCCGCCAGGAGACCTGGCCGGTCCGCTCCAGGCGGACGACGGTGCCCGCCTCATTGGCGGTGAGGACGCCGTCCGGCAGGGCCACCAGCCCGGCTCGAGATGAGGCGTCCGTGGAATGGCGGAAGTCGCTCGTCGCGGGCTCCCGGCACCCCATGGCGGCCACCAATGTCAGCGCCAGGGCGGGCAGCAAGGGCGTGCATGGACAGGCGCGAGACGACATGGTTTGGAGGATGACGCAAGGAAGGAACTTGGACCATGCCTACCATTCGTGATGACGAGATTCCCAGCGCCACCGGCATTCCTTCGTCCGCCCGTCGGACGGACTTCGTGCCGCCGCCCACCCTGGCGGTGACGGAAGAGCTGTTGCGCGCACTGCCCAAGACGGACCTCCACTGCCATCTGGACGGGTCCATGCGCCTGAAGACCATCCTGGAGCTGGCCGAGCAGCAGAAAATCAAGCTGCTCGCCGACACCGAGGATGGGCTGGCCAAGGCCATCCACATGGGCGAGGTGTGTGAGAGCCTGGAGGAGTACCTCGTCGCCTTCGACGTGACGCTCTCCGTGCTCCAGACGGCCGAGTCCCTCTACCGCGCCGCCTACGAGCTGGCCGTGGACGCCGCCGCGGAGAACGTGCGCTGGCTGGAGGTCCGCTATTCGCCCGCGCTGCACCTGCAGAAGGGCCTGAAGATGACCACGGTCATCGACTCCGTGCTGGAGGGCCTGCGCGCCGCGAAGCGGGAGACGGGCATCAAGTGCGGCGTCATCGTCTGCGGCATCCGCCACATCAACCCGCAGACGTCCATGCGGCTGGCGGAGCTGGCGGTGGCCTACAAGAACCGCGGCGTCATTGGCTTCGACCTGGCCGGCGCGGAGGCGAGCTTCCCGGCGAAGGACCACCGGGACGCCTTCCAGCTCATCCTCAAGAACAACGTCAACTGCACCGCGCACGCGGGCGAGGCCTACGGCCCCGAGTCCATCTCCCAGGCCATCCACAACCTGGGCGCGCACCGCATCGGCCACGGCACGCGGCTGCGCGAGGACGGGGACCTGCTCAACTACGTCAACGACCACCGCATCCCGCTGGAGGTGTGCCCCACCTCCAACGTGCAGACGGGCGCCGTGACGAGCCTGTCGGCGCACCCGCTGAAGTTCTACTTCGACTACGGCCTGCGGGTGACCATCAACACGGACAACCGCCTCATCACCGACACCACGGTGACCAAGGAGCTGTGGACGGCGCACTCCGCGCTGGGCCTGTCGCTGGAGGACCTGACCACCATCCTCGTCTCCGGCTTCAAGAGCGCCTTCCTCCCGTTCCGGGAGAAGCAGGACATGCTGCGGGCGGTGAACGAGGAAATCGCCCAGACGCTGGCGGCCTTCGACCAGAAGCGGCACCTGGTGAAGCAGCCCGCTTGATGACGTGACGTCCGGCGTCCCGGCCCCGTGCGAGGTGCAGTCGCCTCGCACGGGCTGGCGCAGGCCGCGAGGAGGTGGCACGTGGACCTGGAGCTGGGTGGCAAGGTGGTACTGGTGACGGGTGGCTCGGAGGGGCTGGGTGCCGCGGTGGCTCGGCGGCTCGTCCGGGAGGGCGCGAAGGTGGCGCTCTGTGCCCGCGGGGCGGAGCGGCTGGAGGCCACCGCCGCGGCCCTGCGCGCCGAGGGTGGGGACGTGCTCACCGTCCAGGCCGATGTGTCACGTGCGTGGGAGGTGGAGCACTTCGTGGATGCCGCCCACGCGCGCTTCGGGCGCATCGACGGGCTGGTGAACAACGCGGGCACCGCGGCGGGCCGGCCCTTCGCCTCGGTGAGTGACGCGGAGTGGGAGGCCGACCTCCAGCTCAAGGTCTTCGCGGCGATTCGCGCCTCGCGACAGGCGCTGCCCTTCCTGAAGGAGTCGGGGAGCGGCGCCATCGTCAACGTGCTGGCCATCGCGGCGAAGACGCCCGGCGCGAACTCCACGCCGTCGTCGGTGTCTCGCGCGGCGGGGCTCGCCTTGACGAAGGCGCTGTCCAAGGAGTTGGGCCCCCACGCCATCCGGGTGAACGCGGTGCTGGTGGGCATCATCGAAAGTGGCCAGTGGGCGCGCCGTGCCAAGGAGGTGGGCAAGCCCGTGGAGTCCTTCCAGCAGGAGATGGCACGTCACGCAGGGGTTCCGCTGGGCCGGGTGGGGAAGGCGGAGGAGTTCGCGGACACCGTGGCCTTCCTGCTGTCGCCCCGTGGTGGCTACATCAGCGGCGCGGCCATCAACGTGGATGGCGGCCTGTCCGCGGCCGTCTGATTTCCCTTCGTCAGGAACGGGCCGGGTGCCCGTGTGTGGAGGATGAAGACGGCTTCGCGCCGTCTGGCGACCGCGGCTGCTGACCCCAGGTCCCTCATCTCTCCGTCACGTCCCCCTGGGTGTGCCCGTCTTCGGGCCCCGGGGCATTCCTGAGTTGGGTCATGCAGCCGAAACTGAACCGGCTTCTCCGGGCGCTCGCCCGCGAGGGGCTCGAGGTCGCCTATGACGGCCGCCTCTATTCCGTCCGCCTCCTGGGTGACGCTCACGCGCCGCCCGCCGAAGTCCTCCTCCCACCGGACCTGCCCGTCGAGGGCAAGGCCTTCCAACAACTCGCCCAGCTCGCGGCCTTGAGACACCCCGGTGGTGGCGAGGTGCTGCGGGTACGTGCCACGCCCGACTTCCACCCGGGAGATTCCGGGGTGGCCATTGGCTCGGTGCTCCACACGCGCGGGCTGGTGGTGCCCGGCGCCATTGGCACCGACATCAACTGCGGCATGCGGCTTCACGTCGCGGACATCTCCGTGGAGGACTTCCTGGCGAAGCGGTCGGCCTTCGTCGAGCGGATGAAGGGCCACTACTTCTTCGGGACGCGTGACGTCACCATGGACTCGCGGGCCTCCGAGGCGCTGCTGCGCGACGGCGTGCAGGGCTGGCTCCTGGAGACGCTGGAGCAGCCGCTGGGGTGCGCGGGACGGGCCGACCTGGCCCAGCTCGACGCGGAGGTGTCGCGCATCCACCTGGGCGGCGGGCTGAAGGGCCATCCGCGCTGGGCGCCCGAGTCCTTCACGCGCGAGGGGCTGGTGCGCGACGCGGGCCTGGCCACCATTGGCGGCGGCAACCACTTCGTGGAGGTGCAGCGCGTGGAGGCCGTGGAGGACCGGGCGCGGGCGTGGGACTGGGGCGTGCGCGAGGGACAGCTCGCGTTCATGATTCACTCTGGCAGCCGGGACGTGGGCAAGCACGTGGGCGTGGCCTGGCAGGAGCGTGCGCGCCAGGCGTGGCCCGCGGGAACGCCGCTTCCGGCCAGCGGCATCCTCCCCCTGGGAGATGCGCGGCTCGTCACCGAGTATCTGGAGGCGGAGGCGACGGCGGCCAACTACGCCTTCCTCAACCGCCTGTTGCTGGCGGAGCTGCTGCGCCAGACGCTCCGGGAGCTCTTCGGGGACGTGGAGGCGCCGCTCGTCTACGACGTGCCCCACAACCTGACGCTGCCCTACGAAGGCGGCTGGCTGGCGCGCAAGGGCGCATGCCCGGCGGGGGCGGAGCAACCCGTCATCATCCCCGGCTCCATGGGGGCCACGTCCTTCCTCATGGTGGGGTGTGGGGATGCGCGAGCGCTGGAGTCCGCGTCGCACGGCGCGGGCCGCGCGCGCTCCCGCTTCTCCCTGTCGCGGGGCGGCGCGGACCAGAGCGAGGCCGCCCTGGGGCTGACCGGCGTGGACTGCATCACCCTTCGCGCGGAGCGCCGCGTCGAGGAGGCGCCCGCGGCGTACAAGCCCATCCGCCCGGTAGTGGATGCCCAGGTGGAGGCCGGCATCGTCCGGGAGGTCGCCCGGCTCTCCCCCCTGCTCACCTTCAAGGCCTGAGCAGGGAGGGAAGGGGGCACGTCATTTCACTTGGCGTGCTCCCCCGTCTGCGAGTGGAATGGCCGCGCGGCGGGCCCACTGCCCGCACGGCATCTCACGCGGCATCGAGGGGAACTGGGGACCATGGAGAACACCTACGGAACGATGAACTCTCCCGGCGGAGCGGGCGCGAAGGAGGCCGTGTCGCTGCCGGCCATCCTGCTGATGGTCCTCTCCGCCATCACCGTGCTGCTGGGACTCATCAACGTGCTCCAGGCGTTTGGCGCCACGGACCCCGCCGTCGAGGAGGCGCTCAACAACCCCGAGCTGCCCGAGGGGGCCCGGCAGCTGCTCGCGGGCATGACGACCACGGGCGGCAAGCTGATGCTCGCGCTGCCCACGCTGGTGCTCAACGGCCTCGTCTTCTTCGGCGCGCTGAAGATGAAGAACCTGCAGAACTACGGGCTGGCGATGACCGCCGCCATCATCTCCGTCATCCCCTGCTGCGGCCCCTGCGCCTGTCTGGGCATCCCCGTGGGCATCTGGGCCCTGGTGGTGCTCAACAAGCCGGAGGTCAAGGCGGCCTTCACCTAGCCGCGGCGCCAGGCCGGCCATCGCCCCATGGCCGTGGCCGGCCGCTGCTTCTGCATCCGCACGCACGCCAACTGGACGTCGACCGTGAGTGGGCGCCGGGAGGAGTGGACGGAGGCATAGCCGTGCCGCTGATAGAAGTGTTCGGCGTTCAGGCTGGCATCCAGCCCCAGCAGCGGCGCGCTGCCCCGCCAGACGGCGGACTCCAGGGCCGACAGCAGGGCAGGGCCCACGCCATGGCCCGCCTCGTCTGGCACGACGTAGAGCGCTTCCAACTCACCTAGCGCCGCGTCCACCTGGCCGAAGCCTACCGCGCGCCGGCCGCGCTCCGCCACCAGCACCGTGCGCGGACGCTCCGGCCGCAGGTAGCCCTCCGGTTTCAAGAGCCGCACCCAGGTGCTCACCTCGTGCGGCGCGTACGCGCGAAGGCACAGGGCTTCCACGGCCAGGGTGTGGATGCGCCACAGCGTGCGGCGGTCGGACTCCTTCGCGGGCCTCAGGAGGAGTCCTTCCGCGCCCATGGCCGTCTCAGGTCACCTTCATGCCCTTGGGAATCACGACGACGCCCCCCGGCGTGACGTGGAAGCGCCGCCGGTCCTCCACCGGGTCGAATCCGATGGTCATCCCCGGCGGAATCTCCACGTTCTTGTCGATGATGGCCCGGCGGATGCGGCAGCGCCGGCCGATGGTGACGTTCTCGAACAGGAGGGAGTCCTCCACCTCCGAGTACGAGTTGACGCGCACCTTCGGCGACAGCACCGAGCGCCGCACGCTGCCGCCCGAGATGATGCAGCCCTCCGCCACCAGCGTGTCCATGGCGTGGCCCACGCGGTGGTTCTGCTCGTCCGCGAAGACGAACTTCGCCGGCGGGTAGTTGTTGGGTTGGGTGTGGATGGGCCAGCGGTCGTTGTAGAGGTTGAACGTCGGGTCCACCTCCACCAGGTCCATGTTGGACTGGTAGTAGACGTCGATGTTCCCCACGTCCCGCCAGTAGCCGCGCTCCTTGGCCTCCTGGCCGGGGACCTCGTTCTGGGCGAAGTCGTACACGTACACCGGCGCGCGCTTGTACAGCTCGCTGATGATGGACTTGCCGAAGTCGTGCGCGCTCGCCTCGTTCGCCGCGTCCCGCACCACCTCCTGCACCAGCACGTCGGTGGAGAAGAGGTAGTTGCCCATGGAGGCCAGGCACATCTTCGGGTTGCCCGGCATGGGCGGCGGATCCTTGGGCTTCTCCAGGAACTGCCGCATCCGCCCGTCCGGCCCCACGTCGATGATGCCGAACTCGCGGCCCTGCTCGATGGGGACGGGAATCGCGGCCACCGTGCACGCCGCCTTCTTCGTGCAGTGGAAGTCCAGCATCTGGCGCGTGTCCATCCGGTACACGTGGTCCGCGCCGAAGACGAAGATGTAGTCCGGCTCCTCGTCGGTGATGATGTTGAGGTTCTGGTAGATGGCGTCCGCGCTGCCCTTGTACCAGTCCAACCCCGTCCGCATCTGCGCGGGGACGGCTTCCACGTAGTGGCCCAGGAACGCCGTCATCCGCCACGCGCGGGACAGGTGGTTGTTGAGCGAGTCGCTCTTGTACTGCGTCAACACCTTCATCCGGTACACGCCGGAGTTGGCGAAGTTCGAGAGAACGAAATCGATGATGCGGTAGCGGCCGCCGAAGGGGACAGCGGGCTTCGCGCGCTCGCGCGTCAGGGGCTCGAGGCGCGTGCCAGCGCCTCCAGCCAGAATCATCGCCAGGACTTTGGACATAGGTGTTCCGGACGTTAGTCGTCCCTGGAGGGCCGGCAAGGGCACGTGTGCCCGCCTGCCAGCCATCGTTGAATGCCGAACCGCCTGTTCAGGTGTCCTGACCGGCGCTGGACGTCCCGACGCCTCGGGTTGCCGGGCCCCGCCCGGCGGCCGCTCCCGGGTGGCATGTGGGAGAAGCGCCGCAAAGGGCCGAAGAACCGGCCCCCGCTGCGTTGCATGGCGTCTGCCGAGGCTATCGTGCTAGCCTCGTTTCCGATGGCCGGCGACGAAACCCGCGTCACCAAGATCTCAACGCTCAACGTGCATGCCCACCGCAGCACGGAGTGTTGTCTCGTGCAGATTCATGGCCCCGAGCTCGGCAAGAAGTACCTCATCGAGGATGCCGAACTCACCATCGGGCGGGATCAGCACAACCACATCGTCGTGGACCTGGACAACGTGTCCCGCCGCCACGCCCGGATTCTGGGGCGTGGGGGGAAGATGCTCGTTGAAGACCTGGGCTCCACCAACGGTACCTTCCTCAATGACCAGGAAGTGCTTCAGGCCTCTCCGCTGCGCAGCGGAGACCTGGTCAAGGTCGGAGGCTCCATCTTCAAGTTCCTCGATGGCGACAACATCGAGACCCAGTACCACGAGACCATCTACACGCTGACCATCGCGGACGGCCTCACCGGCATCAACAACAAGAGGTACTTCCTGGAGTACCTCGAGAAGGAGATGGGCCGGTCGACCCGCTATCAGCGCACCCTCACGCTGATGATGTTCGACATCGACCACTTCAAGCAGATCAACGACGTCCACGGCCACCTCGCCGGGGACTACGTGCTGCGGGAGTTGGCCCAGTCCATCAAGCGCCTGGTGCGCCGCGAGCAGTGCTTCGCCCGCTATGGCGGCGAGGAGTTCGCCGTCGTCCTCCCGGAGGACGGCCCGGACAAGGCGCGCCTGTTCGCGGAGAAGATTCGCCGGCTCATCGAGGGCAAGTCCTTCGTCTACGACGACAAGGAAATCCCCGTCACCATCTCCATTGGCGTGGCCGAGCAGACGTCGGACATGCTGGAGCCCACGCACTTCATCAAGGTGGCGGACGCCAACCTGTACAAGGCGAAGAAGTCGGGCCGTAACCGCGTGGTGGGCTAGACCGTGGCCGCCAGCGCAAGCGAAGCGGGTCCGTCCTTCCTCGCGCGATTGGTGCTCGTGCTCCTGGGCTGCGCCTTCCTCGGCGCGGCCTGGGTGTGGAGCCACCGCGCGGAGCCCTGGGCCGCGCGCCTCGTGGACAACGCCCTGCGCACGGTGGGTGTGTCGCAGCGCTAGGGGGGAGGTGACGCACCTGGCGCGGTGCGGCCGGGCGGCGTCGCCCGGGCGGCTCCGGTAGCGGCGCGACGCCGGGCTGCGGTGCGCTCCCCGCGGCCAGGCCAGGGGCGGGAGTCCGGTGCCCGGAAGCTCCCGCCGTGAGCTTCGCTCAGGTGTTCTCGCGCAGCTCCGCCAGCCGGCCCTTGGTGCCCGGCAGGCTCTGCGGCGGCATCTTCCCGTAGATGTGCTGCACCGTCTCGGAGAGCGTCTCCTGGATGTCGCGCGCGCGGAAGCCGAGCTCGGCCTCCGCCTTGGATGCGTCCAGCCAGAACCAGTGCTCGCCGATGTCGATTTCCTGCGGGTCCAGCGTCGGCGTGGTGCCGCGCACCTTGGCCCAGCGCTCCAGCAGCTTCCCGCCGAGCACGTTGACCTTGGAGGGGAGCTTCAGCTTCGGCGCGGGCACGCCGGACAGGCGCTCCAGCCGCTGGAAGAAGTCCTTCATGGACAGATTCACCCCCATGAGGTGACGGCCGTACACCTCGCCCCGGGTGAGCGCCTGGACGAAGGCGTCCGCCGCGTCGCGCGCGTCCACGAAGGAGATGCCGCCGCCCGGCATGGCCGGAATCTCGCGGTTGAGGAACTTCACCACCGTCCATGTGGAGGACAGCCGGTCATCCCCGGGCCCCATCAGCAGGCTGGGGTTGAGCACCACCAGGGGAATCTCGTGCTTGCGGCAGTACGCGAGCGCCAGCTTCTCCTCGTAGATTTTCGACAGGTAGTAGGGCCACTGGCCCACCACCGTAATCGGGTAGTCGGCGCTCTCGTCGCGGACGTGCGCCTCCTTCGACACCGCGATGGTGCCGGAGGTGGAGGCCAGCACCACGCGCTTCACGCCGGCCTCGCGCACGTCCCCCAGCAGCTCGCGCGTGCTGTCCACGTGCAGCTCGAACATCTTCCGCGCGTCCTTCGGCTGGAAGGAGACGAGCCCCGCCAGGTGGTAGACGGCGTCCACGCCCTCCAGCGCGCGGCGCACCGCGTCCCGGTTCTTCAAGTCACCGGGGACGTACTCCGTGCCCGCGTAGGGGGCGCCCGAAGGTTGCGAGCGGCCGATGAGCCGCACCTCGTGGCCCGCCGCCACCAGCCTGGGCACCAGGTGCGTGCCCAGAAAGCCCGTGCCTCCCGTCACCAGCAGCTTCACGAGTCCTTCCCTTCCGTGGACGTGGACGCGCGGGGACTGGCCCCGGCCGGAGGCAGGTCCACGCGCTCCAGGCTCAGCACCCGGCCGTCGCGCAGCGCCCGCATCGAGTCCTCGGCGATGCGGGTGACGTAACGGTAGCCCTCCGAGCGCGCCATGCCCTGCACCCGCGTGCGTAGGTCCGCGTGGCCCAGCGCCGGCCCGATGTTCACCCGCAGGGGCGTCTTCGTCTTGGGCAGCACGCTGCCCTTGGGCAGCGCGTCGAAGGCGCCGCCGATGTACAGCGGCAGCACGTCCATGTTGAAGGTGAGCGCCAGGTAGCCCAGCGTGGACTTGAACTCCATCAGCTCACCGGTGGTGGAGCGCGTGCCCTCCGGGAAGATGAGGACGTTGAAGCCCTGACGCAGCGCCTCGCCCGCCATCCGCAGCGACTCGCGCAGCGAGCCCTGCCGTTCAATGGGGACCAGGTTGGTGAAGTTCTCGAACCAGGCGCGCTTGAGCGGCGTGTTGAAGAAGTAGTCACGCGCCGCCAGGGACACCAGCCGCTCGCCCTGGTCACCCAGCGCCACGCGGACCAGGCCCGCGTCCAGGTGGCTGGAGTGGTTGGCGATGACGAGGAAGTTGCGGTTCTGCGGGATGAAGGACTTACCCGTCACCTTCACGTCGAACACGCCGCCGTAGAGCACCTTCTGCCCGAAGGACAGGAGCTGACGGCCCACGTCCGCCACCACGTCGGGCACCGGAATCTCCACCTCTTCCGCGCGCTCGTTCTCCTTGGAGATTTCCTTCGCGCGCGTCTCCACCGCGGGGCGCTTGCCGGAGGACGCCACCACCTTGCGCAGGTCCTCCACCGTCTGCACCTGCGTCAGGTCCTCCACCGCGGGCAGCGGCACGCCGGCGGCCTCCAGCGCGGAGGACAGCTCGGTGAGCATCAGCGAGTCGAAGCCGAGGTCCCCGCTGAGCAGCGCGTCCGGACGCACGTCGGACACCGGCCGGTGGCTGACGTCCGCGATGAGCGGGAAGAGCCAGTCCGCGATGCCACCCGTGGTGGGGTTGGCCGCCTTCTCGCGCGCCTTGCTGGCGCTGGCCGCCATGCGCTCCTGGCGCTTGAGCTCCTCCACCACCTGCTTGCGCTTCACGCTGCGCTTGGCGGTGCGGGGCAGCTCGCCGTCCCACAGGCGCAGCACCTTCACGCGCCGGTAGAAGGGCATGCCCGCGCTCACCTTGCGGAAGTGCTCCTCCAACTCGCGGCGCACTTCCTCGCGTGGGCGGTCCGCGTAGTCGGGCACGCACAGGCACGCCACCTTCTCACCGCCCGCGTCGTCGGGCAGGCCGACGATGGACAGCTCCTTGATGTGCGTGTGGTCCTGGTACAGCTCCTCCAGCTCGTCCGGGTAGATGTTCTTCCCGTTGTGGTCGATGATGACGTCCTTCGCGCGGCCCACCAGGTACAGGTGGCCCTCCGCGTCCAGACGTCCCAAGTCGCCCGTGTGGAGCCAGCCGTCCTTGAGCACCGCCTCGGTGGCCTCGCGGTCGCCGAAGTAGCCGGGCATGACGTTGGGGCCCTTGGCCAGCACTTCACCCAACCCGTCATTGTCCGGATTGAGGATGCGCAGCTCGATGCCGGGCAGCGCGCGGCCCACCGTACCGGGCTGGCGCTTGTTGCCGGGCTTCGTCACCGCCAGCACTGGCGCGGCCTCCGTCAGGCCGTAGCCCTCCGTGATGTTGAAGCCCAGCTCGTGGAAGGCCTTGTGCACGTCGTCCGGCAGCGCCGAGCCACCCGACACGATGACCTTGATGCGCCCGCCGAACTTGCGGTGCACCGGCCAGAACAGCAGCTTGCCCAGGTTGATGTTGTTGCGGTTGCGCAGCTCGCCGTGGGTGGCCATCAGCGCCTTGAGCGCCTGTTCGATGAACGGCGGGCGGCTGGCGAACTCCTGCGTAATCTTGCGGTGCAAGAGCTGCCACAGCGCCGGCACGCCCACCATGGCGGTGATGCGGCCCGTCTCGAACACCTCGCCCAGCCGGTCCGACGTCAGCTCGTCGATGTAGGTGATTTCCGCCCCGCGCCAGAACGGGGTGAGGAAGCCGGCGGCGAACTCGAAGGTGTGGTGCAGCGGCAGGACGGACAGCACGCCGTCGCCCACGCCGATGTCGAAGGTCCCCGCCAGCTTCGCCACCAGCGCGGCGAAGTTCCGGTGGGTGAGCATGACGCCCTTGGGCGTGCCCGTGGTGCCGGAGGTGAAGATGATGCTGGCCAGGTCATCCGCCGCGGCGGACCTGCGCACCGGCCCGATGCGGTCCGGGTGCGCCGGGTCGCCCGTCATCGCCTCCGCGAGGCTGGCCACGGTGACGCCGTCACCCAGCGCGGCGAAGAGGCCGGGGAAGTCCCGGGCCGCGTCCTCGGAGACGAGGCACGCGCGCGCGTCCGCCCGGCGGGCGATGTTGACGAGCTCCGCTTCGCTCAAGCCCGGGTCCACCGGAACGACGGTGGCGCCCGCGCGCAGGATGCCGAAGTAGCTGATGCCCCACTCCGGCCGGTTCTCCGACACCAGCAGCACGCGGTCACCGTGCTTGATGCCCGCGGCCAGCAGGAAGCTGCCCACGCGCGCGGCATAGCGGTGCACCTCGCCGTAGGTGAAGCGCTCCTCCTTCTCGCCCGCCACCATGCGGAAGGCCACGCGGTGCCGGTACGCGTGCACCGTGGCTTCCATCAGCTCCAGCAGGTCGCGGTGCGCGGGGATGACGGTGCGCTTCTCGCGCTCCGACTCCATGCCCGGGAACACCCACTTCTCCAGGCCGGGGAGGTGTGTCCCCAGGAAGTAGTCGCGCCAGTCGATGTGCTCCGGGTCCCAGGGCACCTTCAACCGGTCCGCGTGCGCCATGCGCGCATACACGGAGCGGGTGTTGTCGCAGCGGAAGACGTAGCGGTTCTCGTAGAGGAAGGGGAGGAACAGCTCCGTCAGGGCGATGATGCCCTGGGCGTTGTCGTCCACCTCGTCCAGCGACACCTTCGCCTTGTCCAGCATGGCCTGGACGGCCGGAGCGCCCCACGCGGGACGCACCTCGTCGATGGCCTTCTTCAGGAAGCGCGCGCCGCGCGACAGCATGGGCGCGCTGAACAGCTCGAACTCCTTCTTGCTGACCGGCTGCGGCTCGACGCGCGAGCGCAGCTTGTTCATCAGCGCGTTGCCGGACTCGCGGTTGCGGTAGTAGCGCCGCCGGTACAGGCCCACCAGCTCCACGGAGCGGCCGGCGTAGAAGGGATTCACATCGCCGGAGGCGAGCTGGTAGGTGCGCCGCTCCTCCACGTCCATGGCATGCGCGGTGATGCCGATGGTGGCGCCCGCCACCTGGTCCACCGGGATGATGTCCAGGATGGTGTTCTCGCCCGCGGGGATGCCGCCGGGGCCCTTGATGCCCGCGAAGGCCAGGGGCGCGGAGGTGGTGAAGCCCTCGTTCCAGCCGGGGAAGGGGAAGTGCCGCGCGCTCTCCACGATGGAGGGCCGGACGATGGAGTAGCGCAAGCCCGGCGTGGCCGCGAGCACCTGCTCGCCCAGGGACTTGGTGTACGTGTACGTGTTGGGCCAGCCCCAGTGGGCGGCGCGCTCCATGCCGGCGCGCACCAGCTCGCCGCTGAGCCACAGCTTGCGCTCACGGCCCACCGCCAGCCGCAGCGTCTTCTCGTCGTTGGGGTCGCGGCCTTCTTCCTCCAGCCGGTCCAACGCCTTCTTGCGGAAGGTGGACGTGAGGGCCCGGTCCTCGGCCTGCTCGCGCAGCCGCGCGACGATGCGCGCCGCGTCCTGCAGCTCCTGCTCCAGGCTGAAGTCGCGGCCGTCCATCTCCTCCCGCTTGGGGAAGTAGCCGCGAACCTCCTCGTCCTCGAAGACAAGCCCGCTGCGGTTGCCGGCCACGAAGGCCGTGGACATGTGAATCAGCGGGACGGACCAGCGCACCGCCAACGCCGCGGCGAACTTCAGGCCGTGGGTGTTGACGTTGAGGCCCACCTCCAGCGACGGGTTGAAGGACACCAGACCGGCGCAGTTGATGAACGCGTGCACCTTGCCGGTGAGCGCCTCCACCTGGGGCTCTTCCAGGCCCATCCACGGGTCGGTGATGTCGCCGTCCAGCACCTCCACCTTCTGGCGGATGAAGGCCAGCGCGCCTTCATCCCCCAGGCTGTCTCGCAGCGGCTGGAAGGGCTCACTGGTGGCGACCTTGTCGAAGAAGCGGCGCTCGGCGGACGCGGCGCTGCCCTTGCGGACCAGCACGTACACCTTGTCCAGGTCCTGCCCGTATCGGGTCAGGAGCATGGACAGCGTCACCTTGCCCACGAAGCCGGTGGCGCCCGCGAAGAGCAGGCGCTTGCCGGTGAAGGTCTGGGTGACGTTCAGCTCGGGAAGGGCGGCCATGGGCGTCCTCACTTCACATCCACCATCACCGTGGGCGCGATGCGCAGCAGGCTGATGGTGGCCGAGCGGCCCATGAACCCGCGGGCCTCTTCAATGGCCTCGGTGAGCGTGTCAGTGCGGTCCCAGCCCATCAGGGCGGGGACGTGGTTGTTCTCCGCGCCCGCGACAATGACCTTGCCTACGTGCTGGCGGCCATTCTCGCCCCAGTACCACATGTAGAAGGGGTGCACGCCGTGGTAGGCGTTGCCCTTGCGGTACAGGTGCACGTAGCTGGGGTTCTCCGCGAACTCGCGCTCGTACTTGTGCTCCAGCTTCATGGAGTCGCGCGTCTCCGGCAGCAGCCGGTGGAAGAACTCGATGTAGCTGGGGTGGTGCTCCGGGTCGAACTCGTCGTAGGCCGGGTGCAGGAGGATGAGCACGCCGCCCTTCTTCACCAGCGGCACGCCGCGGTTCAGGTTGTAGAAGTAGCCCAGCCCCATCACCTGCACCAGCAGCGGGTTGAGGATGGAGTTGACGCTGTACGGGGAGATGAACGGGATGGGGAAGATGACGATGTCGCTCTGCCCCTCCACCGGCACCACGTACTGCTTGTAGCTCGTCTCCAGCGTCTTCGCGTGCGTGGGCTCCGTGGCGCCGGCGTAGACGCCCGTGACGTCATAGGGCGCGGGGACGGAGTTGAGCACCTTGCGCGCCGCCGCGCGCGGCAGCTTGGACAGCGCGAAGCGCATGGCCTGGAACTTCAGCCGGTCCGCCTCCGTGTAGTCCTCTTCCTTCTTCGCCAGGAAGTCGGTGGGGCCGCCGAACATGCGGTTGTTCAGCGCCGTTTCGATGTGGAAGACCTTCAGGTGCTTGTCGATGTTGCGCCCGATGCGCTCGTTGCTCTTGTAGAGCGCGCTCGTCTTCGGCTCCATGTAGCTGTCGGAGGCGCGGATGGTCTTCGGGTTGTGGTGGTGGCGCAGCGACGCGTAGTTGGACACGCCGGTGCCCATGGACTTGTGCCCGCCGTTCATGGGCACGAAGTTCACATTCACGTAGACGATGAGGTCGCTCTCCGCCACGCGGCGGTTCACCGACACCTCTTCACCGTGGGACGTGCGCTCCAGCGCGACCATCCCGTCCGGGTCCTCGGCGTCGTGGTTGTAGTAGCGGTCCGGGTAGTAGGCGTCGAAGATCTTCTCGCCCACCATGCGCTTCATCTCGCCTTCCGTCATCCGGCGGTGCAGGGCGTTGGCGATGATGAGGTGCACGTCGTCCACGCCGCTGTCGGCGGCCAGCTCCAGGACGATTTCCAGGATGGTCTGCCGCACGTCCGGCGTGACCATGGGCGGCAGCGGCACGCTGATGTCGTCGATGACGCACGTCAGGCGCATGCCCGGCTTGAGGAGCGCGTGCAGCGGCTCCATGCCCTCCGGGTTGTTGATGGCGTAGCGGATGGCGGCCTTGACGTTGGGCACGCCGGCCAGGGGCGGGCGCGGGAAGATGACGCGCGTGCCGACCGGAAGGTCTTCCTGCAGGAAGTTCTCACCGTGGAACAGCACGCGCGGGGGGCTGCCCTTCTCGGTGATGACGACCTGGCTTTCCTCGTCGTACAGCTTCTGGAGCGTCTTGAACGGGCGCATGGCGTGGGGGCTCTTACTTGAGGTCGAGGATGGGCCAGTTGTAGGCGCGCGCGATGGAGCGCAGCCGCAGGTCCGGGTTCACCGCGGTGGGACGGCCCACCACCGCGAGCATCGCGTAGTCAGAGGCGCTGTCGGAGTAGCCGTGGCACTTGTCCAGCGACAGGCCTTCCTTGGTGCAGTAGGCGCGGATGGCGTTCGCCTTGTTCGCGCCTTCGATGATGGGCGGAATCACCTTGCCGGTCGCCTTGCCGCCCACGAACTGCATCTTGTTGGCGATCATGTCGTCGGCGCCCAGGTGGCGCGCCAGCGGGCGCATGGTGAAGTCCAGCGCGCCGGTAACGAGGACAATCTTGCAGCCGCTGCGGCGGGCCTGGTCGATGAGGTCCTGCGTCTGCTCGAAGAGGGCGGGCTGCAGCACGTCCTCGAACATGTCCTCGGCGATGGTGACCAAGCGGTCTTCGCTCAGGCCCGCGTAGTAGCGGTAGAAGAACTCGTTGAACGTCTTGCGGTCCACCGCGTCCATGACACCGAAGAGCGGCACGCTGAGGGCGGTGCTCAGGGTCCGCCCCGCGATGCCCAGGACGGAGCCGCGGTTCATCGCGTAGTACGCGTAGACGTGGACGACGTTCGTCTTCACGAGCGTCCCGTCGACATCGAAGAAGGCAGCTTTCGAGGACATGGGGCTGCGGGCTTCCTGACACTTCGAGGGGGGGGAGGTCAATGATGCCGGGAGTTTGGCGTGCCTCCCGGCGGCTCGGGGGGAGAAGGGGCTACAGCCAGCCCTGCTCCCGGTACCACTGCACGCTGCGACGGATGGAGTCCGCCAGGTCGCGCTGGGGGTGAAAGCCGAGCAGCCGCTCGGCCTTGGCCCCGGAGCACGTCCAGGCAGGCGCCAACAACTGCTTCGCCATCTTCCGGCTCAGGGGCAGCTTGCGGCCCGTCAACTGGGACACGCCGTCCGCCGCCGTGGCCATGGCCCGCAGCAGGGCGGGGGACACGCGCACGGTGCGGGGCGTCAGTCCCAGGGCCTGTGCGCCCAGGTCCTGCACCTTCTCCAAGGACAGGGGCTCTCCGGGGCCCGCGCAGAAGAAGGCCTCACCAATGGCCGCCGGGTGGGTGGCCTGCAACAAGAGGATGTCCACCACGTCCTCCACATCCACCATGGTCAACGGGCGAGGGCCGCCGGACAGCTCCAGCCGGATGCCGCGCTGAGCCATCTTGAAGAAGGGAAGGTTCTCCCGGTCCCCGGGCCCCAGGATGCGCGGCGGCCGGGACACCGTGACGGGCAGCCGGTCTCCATAGGAGAAGGCGATGCGCTCCGCCTCCGCCTTGCTCTCTCCATACCATTCGTGGGGATGGAAGGCGTCTTCCTCCACGTGCGGCCGGGTGGGCGTGGACGGACCGCAGGCGGCCAGCGAGCCCGTGAGCACCAGCCGGGGGCGGTGGCCCGCGGCCACCATGGCCTCGCACAGGTGGCGGGTGCCCTCCGCGTTGACGCGCATGAAGTCGTCGCGTGTCGCGCCGCGGCGAGCGCCCGCCAGGTGGAAGACGACGTCCTGGCCCGCCACCGCGGCTGAGAGCGTGGAGGGCACCGTCACGTCGCCCTCCACCCGCGTGTAGGTCAACCCCGCGAGCCCCGAGGTATCTCCTCCCGGGCGCAACAGGCATGTGACGCTGTCTCCCCGCGCGGCCAGGGCCTTGGCCAACCACATTCCCAGGAAGCCGCCTGCACCGGTGATGAGGGCTCTCATGTTGGGGTTTCATCCAAAAAAACACACCACGACCGCAAGGAGAATCCGGCGCCCGCTTCCGGGAGTGATCCACGCCGATAAGGGGTTCCCCGAGGGAAGATAGCGTTCCGGAGGCTGATTTTCGGGCTCCGGACGCGTTCCGAAGAGAAGGCGCGCGAGGGTGCCGAGCGCTCCGGAGGCTGATTCTCGGGCTCCAGCCGCGTTCGTAGAGGAGCGCTCAGAGGGAAAAACGCAGGAGAGGGCTGTTTTTCGGGCTTGGGCGTGCTACTTCTACGCCGCAACGGCTCTCGCTTCACATAAGCAAAGCCGTACAACGTCCCCTTCGGAGGGGAGGAGACTCAAGACGAATGGCCGCCAAGAAAGCTGCTGCGAAGAAGGCTCCCGCCGCGAAGAAGGCTCCCGCTGCGAAGAAGCGCACGCCGAACGCGTCGTTCATGAAGGAGATGACGCCGTCTGCCGCGCTCGCTGAGATCGTCGGCGCGAAGCCGCTGCCGCGCACCGAGGTTGTCAAGAAGCTCTGGGCCTACATCAAGAAGCAGGGCCTGCAGGACGCGAAGAACAAGCGGCAGATCAACGCCGACGACAAGCTCAAGCCCATCTTTGGTGGCAAGAAGAGCGTCACCATGTTCGAGATGACGGCGCTGGTGAACAAGCAGCTGAGCTGAGCATTGGCCGGGGCCTCCCGGTGGCCGTACTCGGGGCTCGCCGCGACAAGCGGCGGGCCCTTTGCATTTCCAGGGGTTGGCGTGTCGGCGCGGAGCGTTGGATAGAGGGCGGACGCGTTTCTGCGTGCTGGCGGTCGGCGGGCGGGCGGCCTACCTCTGCGCCACATGTTGCTCGACGCCTTGGAAGAAGAGGGGTCCGCCTCGAATGGGGCGGGTGGCGCCACGATGACGGCGGAGGCCCTGGCCGAAGGGCTCTACGCACGCGTCCAGGCGGAGCTGGATGCGCGTCCGCACACGCCCCTGTCCACGTACCGGGTGCAGTTCCACCAGGGCTTCACCTTCGAGGACGCGCGGCAGGTGGTGCCGTACCTGGCCCGCCTGGGGGTGAGTGACCTCTATGCCTCGCCCTATCTGAAGGCCACCCCCGGAAGCACGCACGGCTACGACTGCGTGGACCACCAACAGTTGAATCCCGAAGTCGGGACGCCCGAATCGCACGCGGCGCTCTGCGCGGCCCTGCGCGAGCAGGGCATGGGGCAGGTGCTGGACGTGGTGCCCAACCACATGGGCATCGAGCGGGACAACCGTCTGTGGTTCGACGTGCTGGAGAACGGCCCGTCCTCCGTCTACGCGAAGTTCTTCGACATCGACTGGTCGCCGGTGAAGGAGGAGCTGCGGGACAGGGTGTTGCTGCCGATTCTGGGGGACCAGTACGGCATCGTCCTGGAGCGAGGCGAGCTGAAGCTGTCCTTCCGCGACGGCGCCTTCTTCCTCCATTACTACGACCACCTGCTGCCGGTGGCGCCGCGTCAGTACTCCCGCATCCTCCGCCATGGCCTGGAGCGGCTGGAGTCGCGGCTGGGGGTGGAGCATCCGGGCATGCTGGAGTTCCTGTCCATCCTCACCGCCATCGACTACCTGCCCTCGCGCACGGAGGTGGAGCGGCCGAAGGTGGTGGAGCGCCACCGGGAGAAGGAGGTCATCAAGCGCCGGCTCGCCGCGGTGACGGCGGAGTTCCCGGAGATGCTGGCCTACATCGAGGACAACGTCCGCGTCTTCAATGGCGAGCCGGGCAACCCGCGCTCCTATGACCTGCTGGACTCGGTGCTGGCGGCGTGCAGCTACCGGCTGGCGCACTGGCGGGTGGCGGGCGAGGAAATCAATTACCGGCGCTTCTTCGACATCAACGGCCTGGCCGCGCTGCGCGAGGAGGACCCGGACGTCTTCCAGGAGGCGCACGCGCTCATCTTCCGCTGGCTGCGCGAGGGGCTCGTCACGGGGCTGCGCATCGACCACCCGGACGGCCTCTTCGACCCGACCGCCTACTTCCTGGACCTGCAGGAGGCGTACTTCGTGGAGCGGGCCCACGCGCTATTTCTCCAGACGCATGCGGAGGATGACACGCGCTGGCCGGCGGTGGAGTCCACGCTGCGCGAGCGCTGGCGCGCAGAGGTGACGCAGCAGCCGGACAGTCGGCTGCGCAAGGCGCTGTACGTGGTGGTGGAGAAGATTCAGGGCGGCCGCGAGCGCATGCCCGAATCCTGGGCCGTGCACGGCACCACGGGCTACCGCTACGCCAACGCGGTGAGCGGCGTGTTCGTCCAGCCGGACGCGGAGAAGGCGCTGACGGAGACGTACGAGCGCTTCGTGGGAGGGCAGGCGGACTTCGCCGAGCTCGTCTACCAGAAGAAGCTGCTCATCATGCGCGTGTCCATGGCCAGCGAAATCAACGTGCTGGCGCACGCGCTCAACGGCATCTCGGAGATGAACCGGCGCACGCGCGACTTCACGCTCAACTCGCTGCGGCGGGCGCTGGTGGAGTTCATCGCCCTGTTCCCCGTCTACCGCACCTACGTGGACGGCTGGCGCCCGGAGCTGGACGGGCGCGACGTGCAGTACATCGAGTGGACCATCCAGCGCGCCAAGGAGCGCAACGCCACCACCAACGCGTCCATCTTCGACTTCCTGCGCGACATCCTCCTGCGCCGCTACCCGGAGCACTCGGATGCGCGCGAGCGGGCGGAGATGCTGCGCTTCGCCATGAAGCTGCAACAGGTGACGGGACCTGTCATGGCCAAGGGCCTGGAGGACACCGTCTTCTACATCTACAACCGGCTGGTGAGCCTCAACGAGGTGGGCGGCGAGCCGGAGCGCTTCGGCGTCCACGCCAACACCTTCCACCTGCGCAACCAGGAGCGCGCGGAGCGGTGGCCGTCCAGCCAGCTCACCTCCAGCACCCATGACACCAAGCGCAGCGAGGACGTGCGCGCGCGCATCAACGTGCTGACGGAGGTGCCGGAGGAGTGGCGCAAGCGGGTGAAGAAGTGGGCCCGCCAGACGGAGAAGGCGGTGTCCCAGCTGCCGTCCGGTCCGGCGCCCACGGCCAATGACATGTACCTCTTCTTCCAGACGGTGGTGGGGGCGTGGCCCATGGGCGACGCCCACTCCGCGGAGGAGCTGGCGGACTTCCAGCGCCGGGTGCGCGAGTACATGGGCAAGGCCATCAAGGAGGCCAAGGTCCGCACCTCGTGGACCAACCCCGACAGCGCCTATGACGACGCGGTGGCGCGCTACGTGGACGCCTGCTTCGACTCGAAGGTGACGGGCTCCTTCCTGGTGGACGTGCGGGACTTCAAGCGCTCCATCGAGCGCGCGGGTCAGTACAACGCGCTGGGGCAGCTCGTGCTGAAGATGGCCTCGCCCGGCGTGGTGGACACCTACCAGGGCTGCGAGCTGTGGGACTTGTCGCTGGTGGATCCGGACAACCGGCGGCCGGTGGACTTCGCGCTGCGCGCGCGGTTGCTGGAGACGCTGGACGCCGAGGCGGAGAAGGACCGGGCCGCGCTGAGCGCACGGCTGGCGGCGAACCTCGATGACGGCCAGGTGAAGCTCTACGTCCTGACGGAGTCCCTGCGACTGCGCCAGCGGCAGGCGGCCCTCTTCCGGAAGGGCGGCTACCGGGCGCTCGAGCTGACCGGCGCCCGGGCGAAAGCGGCGGTGGCCTTCGCCCGCGAGCACGGCGACACGGTGTTGGTGGCCTGCGCGCCGCGTTACACCCTGTCCGCCCTGCAGTCCCCCGAAGGGCTGGCGGGCGCTTACGGCAGCACGTTCCTGGACCTTCCGGAGGCATATGCGGGCATGATGTTCCGCAATGTGTTCACCGGCCGTCAGGTGCGGCCCGAGCGTGGACCGGGTGGTGCGGTGTTGCCCCTGGGGCCGCTCCTGGCGGAGTTTCCGGTGATTCTGCTGGAGAGGAGCGCCGGATGAGGAGGGCCGAGGTGCTTCCAGGGAAGCCGTATCCCCTGGGCGCCACGTTCGATGGGCACGGTGTCAACTTCGCCGTTTTCAGCGAGCACGCGAAGAAGGTCGAGGTCTGTCTCTTCGACCCGGAGGACCCCGCGAAGGAGACGCGCCGCTTTCCCTTGCTGGAGACGACGCACCAGGTGTGGCACGGCTACGTGCCGGGCCTGGCCGCGGGCGCTCTCTACGGATTGCGCGTGCACGGGCCCTACGAGCCGAAGAAGGGGCTGCGCTTCAACCCCCACAAGCTGCTGGTGGACCCGTATGCCCGGGCCATCCACGGTCAGGTGGACTACCAAGCCCCCATCTACGCCTATACGCCGGGCACCAAGGAGGACGACCTCGCGTTCGACACGCGCGATGACGCGGCCGCCGTGCCCAAGGGCGTGGTGATGGGCGCGGACACCTTCGACTGGGAGGGAGATACCCCGCCTGGCGTGCCGTGGCACGACACGCTCATCTATGAAGTCCACGTGAAGGGCTTCACCAAGCTGCACCCGCGCGTCCCGGAGGCGCTGCGGGGCACCTACGCGGGGCTGGCGCACCCGGCCAGCATCGAGCACCTGAAGAAGGTGGGCGTCACCGCGGTGGAGCTGCTGCCCATCCAGCACATCGTCGACGAGCCCTTCCTCATCCAGCGTGAGAAGGTCAATTACTGGGGCTACAACACGCTGGGGTTCTTCGCGCCGGACGCGCGCTACAGCGGCTCGGGTTCGCTGGGCGGGCAGGTGGACGAGTTCAAGCGCATGGTGAAGCAGTTGCACCGCGCTGGCATCGAGGTGCTGCTCGACGTCGTCTACAACCACACCTGCGAAGGCAACCAGTTGGGCCCCACGCTGTCCTTCAAGGGCGTGGACAACGCGGCGTACTACCGGCTCACGGAGAAGGACCCGCGCTACTACCTGGACGTCACCGGGTGTGGGAACTCGTGGAACGCCACGCACCCGTACGCGCTGAAGCTCGTCGCCGACTCCCTGCGCTATTGGGTGGAGGAGATGCACGTGGACGGGTTCCGCTTCGACCTGGCCACCACGCTGGGAAGAGACAGGCACGGCTACGACACCCGCGCCGCCTTCTTCCAAATCATCCACCAGGACCCGGTGCTCAGCCGGGTGAAGCTCATCAGCGAGCCCTGGGATGTGGGCGACTTCGGCTACCAGGTGGGCAACTTCCCGGTGCTGTGGAGCGAGTGGAACGGCAAGTACCGCGACACCATCCGCCGCTACTGGAAGGGCGATGACCGGCAGGCGGCGGAGATTGGCTACCGCCTCACCGGCAGCTCGGACCTGTTCTCACTGTCCGGCCGCAAGCCCGCCGCGAGCGTGAACTTCGTCACCGCGCACGACGGCTTCACGCTGCACGACCTCGTCACGTACAACGACAAGCACAACGAGGCGAACGGTGAGGAGAACCGCGACGGCGCCAACGACAACCACTCCTGGAACTGCGGGGTGGAGGGCGAGACGACCGACGCCGACATCAACGCCCTGCGCGAACAGCAGAAGCGCAACTTCCTGGCCACGCTCTTCCTGTCCCAGGGCGTGCCCATGCTGGTGGCCGGCGACGAGATGGGCCGCACGCAGAAGGGCAACAACAACGCCTACTGCCAGGACAACGAGCTGTCGTGGGTGGACTGGGAGCTGAACGACACGCAGCGCGCGCTGCTGGACTTCACCTGCGCCCTGACCAAGTTGCGGCGTGAGCAGCCGGTGCTGCACAAGCGGCGCTTCTTCCGCGGCGCCCATATGTGGGACAGCGAGCTGAAGGACCTGGCGTGGTTCCGGCCCGACGGCCAGGAGATGCGCAAGGACGACTGGGAGAAGCCCTACGTGCGCTCCCTGGGATTCCTGCTGGGCGGTGACGCCATCACCGCGCCGGACGATGAAGGGAACCGGATTGTGGGGGACACCATCCTGGTGCTGATGAATGCCCACCACGAGCCCATCACCTTCAGGCTGCCCGCTGTCGAATGGGGCGCGGACTGGGAGTTGGTGGTGGACACGGCGTTGGCGGGGGAGTCGCCTCGCACGCATACGCCGGCGGGGGGCACCGTGCAGGTGGTGGGCCGCTCCCTGGCGGTGCTGCGCCGCCCGGCGACGGAGTAGCCCCCGCGGGGCCGGAAGGGGCCCGCTGGACGAAAGCAGGAGGTCCAGCGGGTTTCACGCGAGGGGTCGACGCCCAGTCAGCCCGCCGGTAGGGTGCGCCCCGTCATACCCTGCAACAGGATTGCTACGTGAACACGCAAGTCGCGCTCTGGGTGGGTTTCAACGTCTTCGTCCTCGCGATGCTCGCGCTGGACCTCGGGCTGTTCCATCGCAAGGACCATGCGGTGACGCCGAAGGAGGCGGGCCTCTGGACGCTGGTGTGGATTACCCTCAGCCTGATTTTCTGCGCGGGCATCTGGCACTACCAGGGGCCCACCGTGGGGCTCCAGTGGTTGACGGCGTACGTGGTGGAGTACGCGCTCTCCGTCGACAACCTCTTCGTCTTCCTGATGGTGTTCAGCTACTTCCGGGTGGCGCCCGAGCACCAGCACCGGGTGCTCTTCTGGGGCATCCTGGGCGCGTTCGTCATGCGCGCTGGCCTCATCATCGCCGGCACGGCGCTGGTGAAGCAGTTCCACTGGCTCATCTACCTGTTCGGCGCGTTCCTCGTCTTCACCGCGGTGAAGATGCTGGTGTCCAAGGACGAGGAGATGGACCCGGAGCAGAAGGGCATCGTGAAGTTCGCGCGCCGGGTGCTGCCGGTGGCCCGACTGGGTGAAGGCAGCCGCTTCATGGTGCAGGAGGACGGCCGCAGCAAGTTCACGCCGCTGTTCATCGTGCTGCTGGTGGTGGAAGCCACGGACCTGCTCTTCGCGCTGGACTCCATCCCCGCGGTGCTGGGCATCAGCCAGGACGCCTTCATCATCTACACGTCCAACGTGTGCGCCATCCTGGGCCTGCGCTCGCTGTTCTTCGTCGTGGCCAGCCTGATGGAGAAGTTCCACTTCCTGAAGGTGGGCCTGAGCGCGATTCTGGGCTTCGTGGGCGTGAAGATGCTCATCACCTTCTTCGACATCCACGTCCCCATCGGAATCTCCCTGGGCGTGATTGCCGGCGTGCTGGTGGCGGCCATCGTCGCCTCGCTGGTGTGGCCGAAGCAGCCGGAGCCGGGACAGGACCGGGAAAGCGCGAAGACGTAGGCAGGGCGCTGGGGCTTCCAACCCAGCGTTTTCCTTGCAAGTGGCCGCCGTTGCCGCCAAATCTGGGGGCATGTCCTCCAGCGCCATCACCGACGGCATCCGCATCACCGTGAAGCCCGCCTACTGGCCGGAGCGCAGCGCTCCGGAGTCCGGGCAGTTCGCCTTCATGTACACGGTGGAGATTGCCAACGAGGGCGACGCGCCGGCGCAGCTCAAGGCGCGCCATTGGGTCATCACCGACGCCACGGGCAAGGTGGAGGAGGTGAGGGGCGAGGGCGTGGTGGGCCGCCAGCCCCACCTGGGGCCCGGAGAGCGGTTCGAGTACACGAGTTGGGCCATGCTGCGCACGCCCTTCGGTACCATGCGCGGCACCTATGACATGGTGCGGCCGGACGGCACGCACTTCGAAGCGCGCATCGCCGAGTTCGCGCTCACCCTTCCCAACTCCCTGCACTGATGCCAACGCCCACTTCGAAGCGAGGGCTGCTGCTCGTCAACCTGGGGACGCCGGATGCTCCGCAGACGGGACCCGTGCGCCGCTACCTGCGCGAGTTCCTCAATGACCCGCGCGTCATCGACATCCACCCGCTGGGTCGCTGGGCGCTGCTCAACTTCATCATCCTCCCGACGCGTCCGGCGAAGAGCGCGGAGGCGTACCGAAAAATCTGGATGAAGGAGGGCTCGCCGCTGCTCGTGTACAGCCAGGCCCTGGCGGCCCAGGTGGCCGAGCGACTGGCGGGGGAGTACGAGGTGGTGCTGGCCATGCGGTATGGCTCGCCCTCCATTCCCGACGGCATCGCGGCGCTCAAGGCGCGCGGCGTGTCGGAGTTCACCGTGCTGCCGCTGTACCCGCAGGAGGCCGCGTCCTCCACCGCGTCCTCGCTGGCGCGCACCTACGAGGTGCTGGCCCAGTCGTGGGACGTGCCTTTCGTGCGCGCGGTGCCGGCCTTCTTCGAGCACCCAGGCTTCCTGGATGCCTTCACCGCCGTGGCGCGGCCGGTGATTGACGACGCGCGCGCCGACTACGTCCTCTTCAGCTTCCATGGCCTGCCGGAGCGGCACATGCGCAAGAGCGACCCCACGGGGACGCACTGCCTGTCCACCGCCTCATGCTGTGACGCCATGACGGACGCCAACCGCCACTGCTACCGCGCGCAGAGCTACGCGACGGCGCGGGGGCTGGCCCAGCGGCTGGGCCTGCCGGCGGATGGGTGGAGCGTGTCCTTCCAGTCCCGGTTGGGCCGCACGCCGTGGGTGAAGCCGTACACGGACGTGGTGTTGCCGGAGCTGGCGAAGAAGGGCGTGAAGCGCCTGGCGGTGATGTGCCCGGCCTTCGTGGCGGACTGCCTGGAGACGCTGGAGGAGATTGGCCTCCGCGCGCGGGAGCAGTTCCTGGAGGCGGGAGGGGAGTCGCTGACGCTGGTCCCCTCCCTCAACGCCCACCCGGCCTGGGTGGACGCCGTGGTACGCATGGTGCGCGAGTCGGACGGGCCGCCTACTGCTGTGGCTGGGCCGTCGGCGCCGGCGCGGGAGCCGATTCCACCGCGGTGAGGCGCAGCTTCAGGGCGCCGGTGGGCACCTGGAGCGCGGCGGCGGGGAAGCCGCCCTTCGTCACCGACGTGATGGTGCCTTCCCAGGAGCGCCACCGCCCGGCCTTCACCAGGAACTCGCCGCGGCCGGTGATGCTCACCTCGGCGCTGGCGCTGGATTCGGGCGTGGTCCGGGGCCGGGGGCGTCCCGCCTCGTCCGCCTCCGCGTCTTCCTCCGCGGCGCGCGCGGGCGAGGTGGCGGGCTCATCCTTCGCGCGGACCTTGCCGGCCAGCTTCTCGGAGATGTCGTACTCCAGCGTGGCCACCTGCTCGCCCCCGTCGGCGGGCGTCAGGCTGGCGAGCTTCACGCGGTTGCTCCGCTCGGGCTGGCCGGCCTGGAACTGGGGCCCCAGCGCCTCCATGAGAATCAGCTCGGTGCCGAGCGACCACGCGTCACCGGTGCCCACCGGATCTCTCGGGAGCTCCAGGACCAGGGTGGCGGTGTTGCGGGTGGCGCCCTGCAGGCCGTCGAGCACGAAGCCGCGCTCGCTCAGCGTGGCCGTGTCCGCGTCGACGTTGCTGCCCACGGGGACGACGCGGAGACGGTAGTCACCCGAGTCGGTCCGCTCCATGAAGTAGGTGACGGGCCCGGGCAGGGCCGCGGGGGCCGCGGCGACGGGGGCGGGCTTCTCCTTGCCCTTGCCCTTGGCGCTCTTGGGGGGCGCGGCTTCCTCGGTGCTGGCGGGCGCGCCGCCGGTGCGCTCGATGTCGAGCCGGTACGACGTGGGGGCGCCCTGGGCAAGCTTCCACCGGAGGACCACCTTCGAGGGGTCCACGGGGGGCTCCGCGGCAGCCGCGGGAGCGGCTTCCGCGGGAGGCGGAGCGTCCTTCATCCCCGGCGGGCGGGGAATGGGCTCCATCTTCCCACGGGGCTCTTCCTTGCAGGCGGTCAGTGACAGGGCGACGACCAGACCAAACACGCTTTGCTTCACGCGGGGACGCTCCTTGGCAGCCCTCGCGGGATATCGAAGCAGGCGAGGTCATTCAAGTACGTCACCCGGCCGCTTCGAGGATGAATGGGCGAGATACACGTCGACCTGCGTCTTGACGCGTCCGGCGAAGTCTGGGTCGAGCCGCTCCATGATGGCCCATTCGAGATCGAGGTCCCTGCGGAGGTTGGGCCTGGCGGAGCGCACCAGCACGGGCTCGGTGGAGAGCAGGACCGTGGGCATGATGTTCTGCTTCTCCTCGGGGGCCGTCATGGTCGTCGTCTCCGGTGTCGGCAGCGACTGCGTCCGGGCGGGCATGTTGGCGGCCATATGGTATGCGCGCACGGTGAACCGGCCGTCGGGACGCTTGTGCCCCTCGACGTAGACGCGGGACCAGTGGGTGAAGACGTCGTAGTTGCCGGAGACCTTCCACGGCGTGATGAGGAACATCGGGTCCGTGCTGGGTAGCAGGGCATAGCCGCGCTCACTCAGGATCGCCTCGGCGGCCTTCATGACCTGTCGTGCGGGCATGTCGTACACCACATAGCTGCTCGTGCGCTCCAGCAGCGTCTGGCGGTGGTTCGTGCAACCCACCAGTGCGAGCAGCGTGAGGATGCTCACGAACGCGGGGGGCATCGTCATCGGCGGGCCTCCGTAAGGGGACGCGGGACGTGTGTCGTAGGGTGACAACGCCACGGCCAGGGCGGCCATATCGGCAGGGACATACGGAAAGTGGAGCGGGGCCGTGCAGGGCAGCCAGCCGTCTTGCGCCCTCGCGTCACGGGTCTGCTTGCGTTTCGTGCGTGCTTTGCGAAGAAGCGGGGGCATGTCCGAGCCGCCAGAGAAGCCCGTGACTCCCTTGTTCGATACGCCCCGTGACGCGCTGGCGTGGCTGCGGGCGCAAGGGCTCGAGCACTTGTCGCGGCTGAGCCTGGCGGTGCTGATGCCACTGGTGGAAGCGGCCTGGCTGCCCCAGGCGCGTCCCGTGCTCGCCCGCCGAAGGCTCGTGGAGTTGCTGAGCACGGACTCGCTGGCGCGTTGGATGACGGAGGCGATGCCGTCTCCCCGGATGAAGGAGCTGCTGCCCACGCTCGCCTGGCGCTTCGTGGAGGCGGAGCGGCTGGGCGCGGAGGCGTCACGGGCTTCGCTCGAGGAGCGGCTCGCTCCGCCCGCCGAGCCCCGCACGCACCGCGTCCATGGCCTGCTGCTGGCGCTGCGTGCACGCGTTCCGGCGTCCGTCGCTCCCCGGCCGATGCACGCGCTGGTGCCGGACCTGATGCAGTATGACGCTCCGCTTCCGGGCTTCCGTCTCCGCGAGACGCGCATCTCCGAGCTGCCTGTGGGGGCGCAGGCGGGCTTCATCCTTCCCGAGGCCCGGCTGATTTTCGCTCCCACCGAGGTGACGGGGGACTGCTCCTGTGGCGCGACGTTCTGCGTCCACTTGCTGGCGGCCATCGACACGGCGTTGCTGTGGTTGCGCCAGCCCTGGTCCGAGTCCTTTGGAGAGGAGCTGGAGGAGCTGGTCCGTCCCGGTTGGGAGCGCGCGCTGCGGGCGCTGGAGCGGGCCGTTGACGACAGTCCCGGTGGGCCTGGAGGTGGCGAGGTCTCCTGGCGGCTGGACGTCATCAACGGCTACGGCGTGGAGCTCGCGGCCTACGTGCACAAGCGCAACAAGAAGGGCCAGCGCAGCACGGGCGCGAAGGTGAGCCGGCGCAAGCTGCTGCAGGACCATGGCTCGCAATTGTCGCCGGCGGACGCGCGCCTGGCGGCGCTGCTGCCGGAGTCGGAGGCCCCCGCGTCGCGTGCGCTGCTCTTTGAACTGGTGGGGCATCCCCGCATCCACCTGGATGAGAATCCGGACCTGCTGGTGCGCATCGAGCGCGTGAAGGTCGGGCTCGTCGCCGAGGACCGGGACGGCGTGGTCATCGTGAGCGCGGGGGTGGATGGCGCGATGCTGCCCACGGCGATGCTGGAGCGGGTGCGCAAGGCTCAGCCGGAGGAGGGGCTCTACATCTGGGATGACAGCCAGCGGGTGCTCACGGTGCTGGACGCGGGCCCCGAGGTCCGCGCGCTGGTGACGGCGCTGAACCGCCACGGCAATTCGTTTCCGCCGGAGAGCCACGTCGCGTTGCTGGACCAGTTGTCGAAGCTGTCCCTGCGCGTGCCGGTGGCGCTGCCTCGGAGCGTCTTGGGGGAGTCGGTGCCGCTGCGCTACGCCCCCGTGGTGCGCATGGAGGCGCATGCGAGCGGGGCGGTCCGGGTGGAGCTGCGCACGCGCCCGTTGCCGGACAGTCCCACGTTCATTCCGGGCGAGGGGGCGCGCGACGTCCACGTCCGGCGGGGGACGGGGGCCGTGCACGCGGTGCGTGACTTCGTTCAGGAGCGCGACGCGGCGGAGTTGCTTCAGGCCCGGTTGCCGCTCGACACGGCGGAGCCCGAGGAGCTGCCCTTCACCTTCCGCTTCACCAGCGCGCAGGGCGGCCTCGCGGTGCTCGCGGCCTGTGTGGAGCTGGCGCCGAAGCCGGAGCTGGAGTGGGTGGGGGCGCCGGTGCGGCTGTTCCACGCCGCCGCGCCTCCGGCGCTGAAGGTCATCCTGGAGCGGAAGCGGGATTGGTTTGGCGTGCTGGGTGGGCTCTCCGTGGAAGGCGAGCGGGTGGAGCTGGCGCGGCTTCTCGATGCGGCGCGGCGGAAGGAACGTTTCGTCCAAGTGGACTCGACGTCCTACGTGGAGATTGAAGGCGCGCTGCGGGAGCACCTGGAGCGGCTGGCGGACCATGCGCATGCCACGCGCCATGGCCTGGAGGTGGGGCCTTCCGCGGTGGAGACGCTCACGGCGCTCCAGGACGCGGGCGCCGAGGTGGAGGCGGACAAGACGTGGCAGTCGCTGGTGGAGCGCATCTTCGCGGCGAAGGAGCTGAAGCCGCGGGTCCCCACGGGACTGAAGACGGCGCTGCGGGATTACCAACTGGAGGGCTTCCGCTGGCTGACCCGGCTGGCTTCGTGGGGCGCGGGTGGGGTGCTCGCGGACGACATGGGCTTGGGCAAGACGGTGCAGGCGCTGACGGTGCTCCTGGACCGGAGCAAGCTGGGGCCCGCGCTGGTGCTGGCGCCGACGTCGGTGGCCTTCAACTGGATGGACGAGGCGAAGCGCTTCGCGCCGTCGCTGCGGATGACGCTGTTCTCGGACGCGGCGGACCGGGGCCGGACGTTGGAGAAACTGGGGCCCAAGGACGTGCTGGTGTTGAGCTATGGCCTGCTCACGCGGGATATCGAGCGGCTGTCGAAGCTGCGCTTCTCCACCATCATCTTCGATGAAGCGCAGACGTTGAAGAACGCGACGACGCACCGCTTCCGGGCGGCGCGCGCGCTCCAGGGGGACTTCAAGTTCGCGCTGTCGGGCACGCCGCTGGAGAACCACCTGGGCGAGCTGTGGAGTCTCTTCGCCGTCGTCTTCTCGGGGTTGCTCGGGAGCTGGGAGGCATTCCGTTCGCGCTTCGCCGCGCCGATTGAGCGGGGCGTGGACCCGACGGCCGCGCCCGCGCTGGCCCGGGTGCTCCAGCCCTTCCTGCTGCGCCGGACGAAGGCGCAGGTGGAGGCGCAACTTCCGCCGCGGACGGATATCCGGGTGCCCATTGTCCTCTCGTCGGAGGAGTGGGCGCTCTACGAGGACGCGCGGCTGGCAGCGCTCTCGGATTTGGAGACGCGCAAGCCGAAGATGAAGGAGCAGGAGCGGCGCATCGAGATTCTGGCGGCGCTCACGCGGCTGCGGCTCCTGGCTTCACATCCTCGGCTGTATGACGCCGGGTCGAAGCTGGAGTCGGCCAAGCTGGAGCGGTTCATGGAGTTGGTGCGGGAGCTCCGCGCGGAGGGGCATCGCGCGCTCGTATTCAGCCAGTTCACGTCCCACCTGGCGCTGGTGCGCGAGGTGCTGGACGCGGAGGGGATTGATTACGAGTACCTGGATGGGCAGACGCCCGCGGGGGCTCGGGCGGAGCGGGTCCGCGCGTTCCAGGAGGGGGACGTGCCGCTGTTCCTGATTTCGCTCAAGGCCGGTGGCTTCGGACTGAATCTCACGGCGGCGACCACGGTGATTCATCTGGACCCGTGGTGGAACCCCGCCGTGGAGGACCAGGCCTCCGACCGCGCGCACCGGATTGGGCAGGCGCGGCCGGTGACGGTGTACCGCCTGGTGACGCGGGGGACCATCGAGGAGCAGATGCTGTCGCTACACGAGCACAAGCGCGCGCTGGTGGCGGGGGTACTGGAAGGGAAGGACGCGGCGGGACGGCTGTCGACCCAGGAGTTGCTGGGGCTGTTGTCCCAGCGGCTGGCTCCGCCTGGGGAAGAGGAGGGGCCTCGGACTC
Source organism: Myxococcus sp. AB036A (assembly GCF_006547355.1). Taxonomy (NCBI): domain Bacteria; kingdom Pseudomonadati; phylum Myxococcota; class Myxococcia; order Myxococcales; family Myxococcaceae; genus Myxococcus; species Myxococcus sp. AB036A. Next base: position 80,511 of record NZ_VHLC01000023.1, read on the forward strand.
GGCACTGATTTGAGTCCCGGCATACCCGAAGAATGGGGTCGCTTTGCGACGGAATGAAGTTGCCCCGGTTCGGCAGAGCGTTCCGGGTTTTCGCCATCATGCCGCAGCCCGGTACTTCTTTTCGAAGTTGGCGGGAGACTCGTAGTCGAGCGCCGAGTGCCGCCGGTGAGGGTTGTACCAGCCCTCGATGAATTCGAAGAGGGCCATCCGAGCCTCTGCCTGCGAGCGAAGACTGCGACGGCCCAGCAACTCGCATTCGAGCGTGGCGAAGAAACTCTCGCACATGGCGTTGTCGTAGGCATCCCCTACGCTCCCCATGGAGGGACGCACTCCGGCCTCCCTGCACCGCAGTCCGAAGGCCAGCGAGGTGTATTGCTCGGATTCAAGCGGTCGTCGCAACGCCGTTTGGTTGAAGTAAGTATAGATAAGAGTTGAGAGCCTCGGCAGGTGTTTTCCAGCCAAGCGTCTTGCGTGGCCGGCTGTTGAGGGCAAGGGCGACGGTGGCCAGCTCCGCACGAGAGTAACGGGACAGGTCCGTCCCTTTCGGGAAGTACTGACGGAGGAGTCCGTTGGTGTTCTCGTTCGTGCCTCGCTGCCATGGACTGTGTGGGGCACAGAAGTAGATGGCCAAGCCCGTGTCGGCGCGCAGGAGGGCATGCTGAGCCATCTCGGCCCCTTGGTCCCACGTGAGTGTCCGGCGCAGCCGCTCCGGCAACGTTGTGAGCGAGGAGGTGATGGCACCTCGGACCGCTTCGGAACCATGTCCTGCCAGAGCAGGGCCGTTTTTTGACGCGAGGCTGGCCGTGGGCGTCCATGCGTGGCAGATGCAGCAGCAGCGTAAACCGCGTGGTGCGCTCGACCCGCGTGCCTATGGCGGAGCTGCCCAGCCCCAAGATGAGATCACCTTCCCAGTGTCCAAGCACTCGGCGGTCCGTGACTTCGGGTGGACGCTGGCTGAGCCTGCATTCGGCGCCGACAAATGTCTTGCCGTGCGTACGGGTACGCGCCCTCGGCACACGCAGTGCCCGCCCAGTTCGCAGGCAGCTGACCAGTTCGCGTCGCAGTGCGCCGCGGTCTTGTACGTAGAGAGCCTGGTAGATGGCCTCGTGGGACACCCTCATCGACGCATCCTCGGGGAAGTCCACTCGAAGCCTGTTGCCAATCTGCTCTGGACTCCAGGCGGTCGCCCAACGTCGGTCTTTTCGTGGCCCGTGGCGCCGCCCCTTCCATCGCACTTCTGGGCCGGGCACTGCCGTCCCGTCAGTAGCGGTAAGTACCCCGGCCAGTCGCTCCTGCACGTACCTTCGCAGCTCGCCGTTCGCGGCTAGCTTCGCGACCTTTGGACGTCGCGCACGTCGGTCCGCATGCCACTGGGCGGTCGTAGCGCGATACTCCAGGGCACCGCCACGGGTTGCCGCATTACGACGCAACTCCCTCGAGATGGTCGCGGGTGAACGAAGGAGCCGGCGAGCTATCGCGCGAACCCCAACGTGCTGGGCGTGCAGAATCGCGACTTCTTCTTGCTCGGCAAACGACAGGTACCGCCCCGACAGCGGGGCCAGACTGCTCGACGGCATGCCTCCACTCTCTCGGAACCACCTGCATCCCACCACCGGAGATACACCGGCCACCCTTCCAGCATCTTCGCTCGAAAGTCCGCGGGCGATTGCTTCCCAGAATCGTTGTCGGTGCTCACGCCTTCCCACCGGCGGACGCCCAGGCGACGACATAGGCGGGCGTCCAGCACGGTCAGCCTGGCGACTCTTGTTGTTCCCCATCGCAACTCCTCAATATTGAGTGTTGCGACGACCCGTTGAATCCACCCACTTCTTCGGCACGGGGAAGGCAACGGGCTTCTTCTCTTCGGACGGGGGCGTCGTGGCCGCTACCCTATTCGCCGCCCTCAACCACTGCGACAACGTCGGCTGGGCCCCCCTACCTGACGGGCCAGTGTCGCGGCACTCACCGCATTCGGGCCCATCATCGCTTCACCATCTGCGTCTTGAATGCGTCTGTGTACGGCACCGCAACCGCCTGCGCTCGCCTCCGTTGGGTGGTCAGCTCGGCTGACGGGCCGCGCTGACCACCCGATGGGGGCAGATCAAGGTGGCGGGAGCAGGTCATGACGACCCCATCATCAGCGAATAGAGATGCGATGTACTTGCTTCCACGCGCAGGCGGATTTCCAATCGGCCTCGTACGCGGTAATGTCAGAGGGGCAAGGCTGCGTAGCTCTGAATGAATGAGAGGGAGCGTTTTGCGAATCCAGAAGGTTAGCATCCGGAATTTCCGACTACTGTCCAACGTCGAGCTCGCCCTTGAGCCGACGACAACAGTCATCGTTGGGCGTAACAATAGCGGGAAGACGTCTCTTGCTGAGGTAATAAAGAGGTTTTTGGCGGACGGAAACCCTTCCTTTCGCATCGAAGACTTTTCGAGCGCCTGCTACGATCAGTTCATCGAAGCACGGGAAGCAAAGCTAGAAGGGAAGGACGACGCAGTCGTACGCGAGTTGCTTCCTGTAATAGGTGTTCGGTTCTTGTTTGAGTATGATCTGTCGGATCCAAATCTCGGACCGATGAGTGATTTCGTTGTCGATCTTGATCAGGATTGTAATCAGGCTATTGCAGAGATTCAATATGCTTTGGCAGACGGGAAGATCGATGCGCTCTTAGAGGGCCAGTCGCTGCCTAAACTCAACGAGCAAACCAAGCCCGAGTTTCTCCGCGTGTTGAAGGAACGGATTCCGCAGTTGTTTACAGTCAAACTCTGGGCTGAAGATCCGAATGATAAAACAAATAGAAGAAATCTGCCAATTAGCGCCATTCGGGGGTTGCTTCGCAGCGGATTTATCAATGCCCAGCGCGGCCTTGATGACGTGACATCTAGGGATAATGATGTTCTTGCTGAAATTCTGGAGAGACTTTTCGCTACTGCGATGTCGCCTACTGCGGCGGCAGACGACAAGCTTCGAGCCGAATCGTTGCAGGAGGCCGTAAGGTCAATACAGAGTACGATGGAGAAGGAATTCAATACTAAGCTGGAGACGCTCTTCCCGGCGCTCGATTCCTTTGGCTATCCGGGGTTGAGTGGGCCAAGGTTAAAGACAGAAACAGTTCTTGACGTCAAGCGGCTCCTTTCAAATCACACGAAGGTTCGTTACTCAGGGCACGGCGGCGTGTCGTTTCCTGAGTCTTACAATGGGCTTGGTGCACGGAATCTTATTTTCATTCTCTTGGAATTGGTGCGCTTCTATAAGAGCTACAGTGCTGAGCCGGAAGCCCCTGGTATGCACTTGATCTTTATCGAAGAACCCGAAGCCCACCTGCATCCGCAGATGCAGGAGGTTTTCATTCGCCAGCTTAGTGAAATTTCTAAGCGACTGGGGTCCCAGGAGCAGGGCAGTTCACCTTGGCCAGTGCAATTCGTGGTGTCAACGCACTCTAGTCATATCGCAAATGAAGCCGGCTTCGAGGCAATTCGGTATTTTCTCGCATCCAGTAACGGGCAGCCTGATGGCGTTCGTTCTTGTGCGGTAAAAGATCTCAGCGTCGGCCTTGCTGGCGAACAGCATGAGGATCGCAATTTCCTGCATCAATACCTTACTCTTACTCGGTGCGATCTCTTCTTTGCTGATAAGGCAATATTGGTTGAGGGAGTTTCGGAGCGTCTTATACTGCCGGCAGTTATTAAGAAGCTAGAGGAGGTTGCTCCTGATATTCCGAAGCTCACGAGTCAGTACGTTACGATAATGGAAGTTGGTGGGGCGTATGCTCATCTTTTTTATGGGCTGCTTGACTTCTTGGAGGTAAGGCATGTTGTCATTACCGACCTTGACCCAGTGGCCAAGGTTGGTAGTGGAAAGCCCAAGGCGTGTGTCGTCCACTTGGGAACAAAGACTAGTAACGCCTGTATCAATCAATGGTTCAAGGATGAGCAGGCGACTCCTGCTCAACTTATCGCCAAAAGCGATGCCGAAAAGGTTAAAGGGCGGCGCCGAATTGCGTACCAAAAGCCAGAAGTCGAAAACGGTCCGTGTGGGCGTACGTTCGAAGATGCGTTCATCTTGGCGAATCCCAAGCTTTTCAAATTGGCGACTGTAACAAGTGCAGAACAGGAGGTAGAGGCACGCGAGATTGCGGCAGCAAAGACGAAGGCTAACTTTGCCCTGGAGTACGCGATAAAGGAACTTGTCTGGACTCCTCCTCGGTACATTGTCGAGGCGATGTGTTGGCTGGCTCAGGACGACAGTTCGGTTACTGAAGTAATTGACATAAACAAAACTTCGAATGTGGAGGGCGAGCAGCAAGCGCCCCTGGCTGGTGTTTCATGACTGGCGCGAACGATACGTTTAGTCCTGCTGAAGTTGCAAGTAATAGCGCTCTTTCGGAGGTCTATAGGTGCTTGGAGCAAGGCGAGAGCTTTGTCCTTGAGGCAGGGGCTGGTGCTGGTAAGACGTATACGCTGGTTAAAGCACTGCGCCACCTTATCTTGCGTGTGGGACATGTGTTTTCGCGAACGCGTCGAAAAATTGCGTGCATTACGTTTACACGGGTTGCTCGCGACGAGATTGTTGCGAGGACAGATAGGAGTCCGCTGGTTTTCTGCGAAACGACTCATGCGTTTGCTTGGGCTCTAATGGCCGGTTTTCAAAAACAAATGCGAAGTGCTCTCGAGGGCATGCCTGGTTGGGTTGAGTTGATTGCGGAGAGAGGGGCACTGGGAGAACGTCGAGTTGAGTACGATCTCGGGCACCGGAGTTTTGGTGACAGCACTGTTGGGCTGCATCACGATGATGTGCTTCGGTTGTTTGTCGCGCTGTTGGAATATGAGAAGTTCAGGCGCGTTCTTGTTTCTCAGTATCCGTATATTCTTATTGATGAATATCAGGACACTGATTCGAAGTTGATGGCGGCGATAAGTCGCCATTTCTTGGGTAGAAAGGAGGGGCCTGTTTTTGGTTTCTTTGGCGACCATTGGCAAAAAATCTACGGTGATGGTTGTGGTGCCATCCATCATCACGCGTTGAAGCGCATTGGGAAGGGAGCTAACTTTCGCTCAGTGCCGACGATCATTGACTGCCTGAATCGAATGAGGCCTGAACTCGTTCAGATGGCAAAAGATCCAGCAGAGATTGGTGAGGTTCGCGTATTCCACACCAATACTTGGACGGGACAACGTCGCAAGGGTGCTCATTGGGGAGGCGATTTGCCTGCGGACGAAGCACGCAGGGCATTTTCTGCGGTAAATAACGTGCTTCGCAATAATGGTTGGGACTTCTCGCCTTCTAAGACGAAAGTCTTGATGTTGACACATCGTATCTTGGCCCATGAGCAGGGATACGAGAGTCTTCCTGAGGTGTTTAGGTATAATGACTCTTTTGTTAAGAAGGAGAATAGGTATATTGAATTTCTCGTTGATGTTGTCGAGCCTGCGTACGAAGCATTCGAGTCGCGTCGCTATGGCGCGATGTTCGAAGCGTTGAATATGAAAATGCCCGGAGTCAAAAATCGAGACGATAAGAGTGGTTGGCAGCGCTCGATGAACTCGCTGGGACTCCTTAGGGGAAATGGCACGGTTGGTGACGTGATCGACCACTTGAGAGCAACCCGTCTTCCGCGATTGTCTGATTCAATCGAGCGTCGTGAGGCGGAGTTGGATAGGTTTGTCTCTCATGAGGATGAGGGTCTCTCTAAAGACTTGCTTGAGCTGCGTAGGCTTAGGAAGGTGAGGTATGCTGAAATCGTCAGCTTGGCTCAATACTTGAGGGGGTTTTCTCCATTTGAGACAAAGCATGGGGTGAAGGGGGCTGAGTTTGAGAATGTGGTTGTTGTGGTTGGGCGTGGATGGAATGCGTATAATTTTGTGAGGATGCTTGAATGCAGCATGAGTCCCGAGGGTATTTCAGAGGGGGATAGGCGAAGTTATGAGGCTAATAGAAATCTGTTCTATGTTGCGTGTTCTCGTCCCAGGAGGCGTTTGGCTGTTTTGTTTACGCAAGAGCTCTCGGATGCGGCTTTTCGGGCTCTTGGGAGATGGTTCGGATTTGATGCTATTCAGGCGGTTGAATTCTGATTTGGGGTGGTGTTTGGGTGTGGGGTTGGTGATGGGGAGGAGAATCGGCTGGCTGGGTTGTTTGACGGTGCGTGGTCGGGTTTGTCGGAGTCGTTCGTGGATGGTTCCCCGTTTCATTTAATGGGTGGCCGTTAAGCGCAAAATGAGGAGGTGAGGCGTGTGCGCGCAAGGGGATAGCTTTGGGGCGCACGTCGCGTAGGCATCAGCCGGAGCGTGCCCCACGTGCAGCCTCCCAGTGCAGACTCAGGCTGTCTGTTATTGGAGCTACCCGCGCGGAGCGGCGGCACGCGAAAGCCTGTCGCGGACAGCGATGCCCAGGCCGCTCTCAGCAGGGAGGCACGCCACCAGCATGTCGTGCCCCTGTGCATCCGCCTCGCGCAGCCGGGCGTACAGCACGCGAGCGGCACCCGCGGGCTCATCCGGCACATCGAAGCGCGGCACGTCGGGTGGCAACGCAAGGCTCGCAGGCCCCAGTACCCCCACGCGCAATCCCTGTCCGCGGAGTTCCTGGACGCGCGCTACCGCCTGCCCGGGCTCGGTCAGCACCACGCCGGCACGCGGCGCGTAGTGTGACTCCAGTGAGCCTGACACGCGCACCTTGGACGAAGTCCTCACCGGCACCTTGCGCCCCAGCACCCGCTCCACGTCCTCCGCGGCCAGACCTCCGGGCCGGAGAATCGCGGGCTCATTCGAGCTCAAGTCCACAATGGTCGACTCCACCCCCACCGTGCACGGGCCTCCATCCAGGACGAGGTCCACGTCTCCGCCCAGGTCCTCCCGCACGTGTTCCGCCGTGGTGGGGCTCACCTTCCCGAACCGGTTCGCGCTCGGCGCGGCCAGCCCTCCGCCCAGCTTCTGGAGCACCGCGAGCGCCACCGGGTGATTCGGCACGCGCAGAGCCACCGTGTCCTGCCCACCCGTGACGGCATCCGTGGCCCGCGCCGTGCGCGGCAGCACCAGCGTCAACGGCCCGGGCCAGAAGGCTTCGGCCAGCTTCCGTGCGGCCTCTGGGACCTCACGTGCCCACGTGTTCAGGTGCTCGACGCCTGGAATGTGGACGATGAGCGGGTGGGTGGCGGGGCGCCCCTTGATGGCGAAGACGCGGCGCACGGCCAATTCGTCCTCCGCGTTGGCGGACAGACCGTAGACGGTTTCCGTCGGCAGGGCGACGACACCACCGTGCCGCAGCAATTCCACCGCGCGTTCAAGGGACTCTGGAGCAATCATGCGCCGCCGCACTGTCGCCGCAGGAGGGAACATGGGCAAGTCGCACGTCTTCGATGCTCGCACTCGGATGCCCGTCACGGCCAAGGACCTCTTCGCCTGGCATGCCCGGGAAGGGGCGCTCGAACGCCTGACGCCCCCCTGGGAGCGGATGGAGGTCCTGGAGCGCACCGGCGATGGCATCCGCATCGGCGCCCGCGTCGTCGTCCGCATGCGCGTGGGCCCCATCCCCCAACGCCTGGTGGCCGAGCACACCGCCTACGTCGAAGACGCCATGTTCCAGGACACGCAGATGTCCGGCCCCTTCGCGAAGTGGGTCCACACCCACCGGATGTGGCCCGAGCCCACCACGGGCACGTCCATCCTGGATGACGAAGTGGAATACGTCCTCCCCGTAGGCCCCCTGGGCAGCCTCTTCGGCGGAGGCTTCGCCCGGCGCACCCTGGAGCGGATGTTCGCGTACCGCCACCGTGTCACGCTCGAGGACTTGAAGCGTCACGCCGCCTTCGCGGGGCAGGGGCCGCTCACCATCGCCGTCACTGGAGCCTCGGGGCTGGTGGGCTCGTCGCTGGTGCCCTTTCTCACCACGGGCGGCCACACGGTGAAGCGCATGGTGCGCGGCAAGGCGGACTCCTCGCGGAACGAGGTCGCCTGGGCGCCTGACAAGGGCGAGGTGGACACCGACGCACTCGAAGGCGTGGACGCCGTGGTGCACCTCGCGGGCGTCAACGTGGCCGGCCAGCGTTGGACCCCCGAGTACAAGGACGCCATCCTCAAGAGCCGCACCCAGGGCACTCGCACCCTGGCCGAAGCCCTGGCGCGGATGAAGCGCAAGCCGAAGGTGCTCGTCTCCGCGGGCGGCAGCAGCATCTACGGGGACCGCGGCGACGAAGTCCTCACCGAGGAGAGCAGCACGGACGGGAAGGGCTTTCTCTCCCAGGTATCACGCGAGTGGGAAGCCGCCGCCGCGCCCGCCGAGGCCGCCGGCATCCGCGTGGTGCACCTGCGCATCGGCCCCGTCCTGGACGCGCGCGAGGGCGCCCTGGCGAAGATGCTGCCAGCGTTCCTCGCGGGAGGCGGCGGGCCCATCGGCTCCGGGCAGCAGTGGATGAGCTGGGTGTCCCTGGAGGACGTGCTCGGGCTCATCCACTTCTCTGTCTTCACCGACGCCGCGCGCGGAGCCATCAACGCCGTGGCGCCGGGGGCGGTGCGGCAGGCGGACTTCGCTCGGATGCTGGGCAAGGTGTTGCGGCGTCCGGCCGTCTTCCCGGTCCCCGCGCCCGTGGTGCGAACCCTCTTCGGACAGATGGGGCAAGAGGCGCTGCTGGATGGCGCGCGAATCGTGCCTCAGGCAGCCCAGCGGCTGGGGTTCGCCTTCCTCCTTCCCGACCTGGAAAGCGCGCTGCGCTTCACATTGGGGCGCACGACGAAGGGCCCTGAATACCGCCATTCTTAGCGAGTCCGGCGCTTGACAATCCCCTCCGCTGCGCCAGAAGAAACGACGCATTCGAAGGGGAGAGGACTCCTGATGATTCAGGTCGAAGGGCTGACCAAATACTACGGTGAGCACGCGGCGATCCGGGACCTGGCCTTCACCATCAGCCAGGGAGAAGTCATTGGCTTCCTGGGCCTCAATGGCGCTGGAAAATCGACGACGCTGAAGGTCCTGGGGTGCGTGCTGCTGCCGACCTCGGGGCGTGTCGTCATCGACGGCCATGACGTGGTGAGCAATGCCCACGAGGTCCGCCAGCGCATCGGCTACCTGCCGGACGTGCCTCCGCTCTACGACGAGATGACGGTGGGGGAATACCTGGCCTACGTCGCGCAGCTTCGCGGCGTCACGTCCCGGGACACCGCCCGCCGCGTGGGCGAGGCCGAGGAGAAGACGGGCCTGCGTGACGTCCACGGCGAGCTCATCTCCACACTCAGTCACGGCTACCGCCAGCGCGTAGGCGTGGCGCAGGCGCTGGTGCACAAGCCCGCCCTGCTCATCCTCGACGAGCCCACCAGCGGGCTCGACCCCCGGCAGATTGTCGAGATGCGAGACGTCATCCGCGGGTTGAAGGGCGCGCACACGGTGCTCGTCTCCAGCCACATCCTCCCGGAAATCTCCCAGACGTGTGACCGGCTGCTCATCATCCACAGGGGGATGTTGGTGGCGCAGGGCACGGAGGAGGAGTTGGCGGCGAAGATGGGCGGCCGGGGCACCATCGAGCTGGAGGTGCGCGGCGACAAGGCGCGCGCGGTGGAGGTGCTCCAGCGCTTTGGCTCGGTGGAGGTGGACCGCGCGTCGGATGGTTTGGTGGCGCTGACGGTGCGGGCCTCGCCCGACCAGCGGCCCCAGGTGGCGCAGGCGGTGGTGGGCGCGGGCCTGGAGTTGTTGCGGCTGGACCAGGGAGCCGGTCAGCTCGAATCCATCTTCTTGCGGCTGACACACGGCCAGGAGGCGCGCGCGTGAAAGCGCTGCTCATCGCCCGCCGCGAGCTGTCCGCCTATCTGCGCACGCTCAGCGGCTACGTCATCATCGCGGTCATCCTCGCGTTGAATGGCTTGTTCTTCAACGCGTATGCCCTGGGCGGCGCCAGCAAGCGCTCCGCCGAGGTGCTGTCTCAGTTCTTCTATTACTCGAGCGGCTTCACCGTCGTCGCCTCGGTGTTCATCTCGATGCGCCTGCTGGCCGAGGAGCGTCAGACGGGCACGCTGTCGCTGCTGTACTCGTCACCGCTGCGCGACCGCGACATCGTCCTGGGCAAGTTCCTCGCGGGACTGGCCTTCCTCGCGTTGTACCTCCTGTGCACTGTCTACATGCCGCTGCTGGTGATGGTGAATGGCAAGGTGTCCTTCGGGCACGTGGCGGCGGGGTACTTCGGTCTGCTGCTGCTGGGCAGCGCGTCGCTGGCGGTGGGGACGTTCGGCTCGGCGCTGGCGCGCAACCAGTTGCTCGCTGCGATTACGTCCGCGGTGATGCTGGTGGCCCTCATCCTGTGCTGGCTCCTGGCGCGCATCACCGAGCAGCCGCTGGCGGATGTCTTCAGCGCGATGTCGCTGTGGAATCAGCACTTCCCGCCGTTCCAGGCGGGGCTCATCCACGTGCGTGACGTCGTCTACTACCTCGTGGTCACCTACGTGGCGCTGTTCGCGGCCACGCGGGTGCTCGAGGCGCGGAGGTGGCGATGAGCGCGCGTCCTTCGAGCGGGGGACTCCCCGTGACGCTGGCCTTCGTCTCGGGCCTGCTGGCGGTCTTCCTTGGTGAGCGGCTCTTCGGCATCGGCACGGGCCGCACCGTCCTGTCTGGCCTGGGCGTGGCGGTGGCGGTGGGCGCGCTGGGCTGGCGCTTCGCGCGCATGCGGTCGGCCAGCGCGGACCGGCGCGCCGTCGAGGCGTGGGTGTCGGGCCTGTACGGCGTGGGGCTCCTGGCCCTGGGGCTCTACTTCGTCCAATCGGACGTAGGCACCGGGCTCTTCGGCGGCCCCTTGTCCCAGAAGGCGCCTCGGCTGGCGGTGTCGCTGGCGGCGCTCTTCCCGGCGTTGCTCGCGTGCTGCTTGCTGCCGCTGGCGATGGTGGAGGTCGCCGCCGCGGCGATGACGCGCGCACCCGTGCTGGAGACGGGCCGTGTCCGCAGCGCGCTGTACTCCGGGCTGGGGCTGGCTTTCGTGCTCGTCTTCGCCTTCGCGTCCATGTTCGTCGCCACCCAGGCCGACGTCACGTGGGACCTGTCCTACTTCCGCACCGCGAAGCCCGGCGACGGCACGCGCAAGGTGATTCGCGGGCTCAATGAGCCGCTCCAGGTGACGCTCTTCTTCCCACCCGCGAACGAGGTGGGCGAAGCGGTGGGGCAGTACTTCCGCGACCTGTCGGTGGAGAGTCCGGGCCTGCTCAACGTGGTGCGGCTGGACCAGGCGGTGGAGCCGGCTCGGGCAAGGTCGCTGGGCGTCCACAACAACGGCACCATCGTCCTGGCGCGCGGCGACCGGAAGGAGCCGCTCACGGTGGGCCTGGAAGTCGAGCGGGCGCGCGGCCAACTCCAGCGGTTGGACCAGGAGGTCCAACGCCGCCTGCTGACGGTGGCCCGGCCTCGTCGGGTCGTCTACTTCACATCCGGCCACGGTGAGCGCGCCGAGTCGCGAGCGGTGCCGGGCGAGACGACCCGCCCGTCCGTGGAGAAGCTGAAGGAGTTGCTGCGCGCGCAGAACGTGGACGTGCGGCCGCTCGGTGTCTCCGAGGGCCTGGGCACCGAGGTGCCGCGTGACGCCTCCGTGGTGGTGGTGGCGGGCCCGACGCAGGCGTTCCTCCCCGAGGAGCTGAATGCCTTGCGCGAGTACTCCGCGCGCGGCGGCCGGCTGTGGCTGGCGCTGGAGCCGGAGGGACCGGACTTCCAGCCGCTGCTGGAGTCCCTGGGCCTGAAGTACCTCAAGACGCCGCTGGCCAATGACCAGGTGTACTTCCGAACGGCGCGGCAGCAGAGCGACCGCGGCAACCTGGGCACGGCGACATTCTCCTCGCATCCGTCCGTCACGTCGCTGTCGTCGTTGGCGGGACAGGCGCCGGTCGTCTTCCTGAGCGCGGGCGCCCTGGAGCAGATTCAGCCGTTGCCGGCAGGTCTGGCGCAGGACGTGTCAGTGCGAGCGCACGGCGCCACCTTCGCGGACGCCAATGGCAACTTCACATTGGACGCGGGTGAGATGCGGCGGCCCTGGCCCCTGGTCATCGCGGTGGAGAAGCCCGCGCCGGCCGGCCAGGAGGCGATGCGCGCCGTGGTGATGGCGGACGCGGACGCGGTGAGTGACTTGCTGATGGGCAACATGGGCAACGCGTACCTGGCGGTGGACACGCTGCGGTGGCTCACCGGTGAGGAGTCCATCTCCGGCGCAGTGTCCTCGGAGGAAGACATGCCCATCCAGCACACGCGGGAGCAGGACGTCCTCTGGTTCTACGCGACGGTGTTCCTGGGGCCGGCCCTGGTGCTGGCGGTGGGCTTCGTGACGACGCGCCGGCGGGGACGCCGCGCCCCGCGCCCCGCGGTGGCGGGAGGTGAGCGATGAAGGTTCGGGACCTGGCCCTCCAAGGGGCCCTGGCGGCGGCCGCGTTGATTGCGGCGTTCGTCGTCTGGCAGCGCGAGCCCTCCGCGGGCCCGGGGGAAGTCACGGTGGTGGATGTCCCGGCGCGCGCGCTGGACAGCATCCGCTACGAGGACGACTCCCGCTTCGTGGACGTGTTCCGCGATACCCGTGAGCGTGACCGGCTCTGGGTGCGTCTGGGCTACAAGGCCTCCAGGGCGGCCTCCGGCGGTGCGAATGCGGGCGCCACCGACGCGGGCGTGGCTCCGCAGGCGGCGGACGCGGGCGCTGCCACCGCGGCGGTGGGCACGGACGCGGGTACCGGCGCCGCCCCGGGACAGTCGCCCGTGGCCGCGCTCGAGGAACCGCCACCGCCGCGCGAGCTGCGCGCCAACGAGGTGGCGGACAAGCTATTCTCCCGCTTCGCGCCCATGCGCGCCATGCGGGCGCTGGGTGAGCTGGACGCGAAGAAGCTGGAGGAGGTCGGTCTGGCCACGTCTCCGCGCAAGCTGACGCTGACCGTGGCCGGCAAGGCGCGTGTGTTCGCCTTGGCGTCGCCTCCGGGCGGCTGGGGGACGCCGTATCTGCGCAGCGAGGAGGACGGCCGCGTGTACCTGCTGGGCCCGGCGATGCTGCCGGACCTGGAGAACGCGAACAGCCGTCTGGTGGACCGCCGGCTGCACACCTTCGACCTGGGTGACTTCGACGCGGTGACCATCAGCGCGGGTGGCGCCACCCGTGCCTTCCGGGCCACGGGCAAGGCGCCCGGCCCGGTCGTCCTGGCGCCGGAGGACGCACCGGAGCGGCCGGACGACTTCGCGCGCAACTGGCATGACCGCGTCTGGCGGATGATGCCGTTGGACCTGCTCGGCCGCGACGAGCCGCTTCCCGGGGGCGAGCCGCAGGAGTCCTTCCGCGTGGACTACCTGCGCGCGGGCCGGGCCGTTGGCCACGTCATGGTGGTGAAGAGCGAGGGGGGCTTCTACGCCCGGACCGAGCACACCACGGGCTGGGCCCGGCTCCACGCCGGGATGGACGCGCTGGTGGAAGAGGCGGCGCGGGTGACGGCGCCCGTGTCCACCGCTTCAGGGAAGTGATGCGTCCTCGTCACGCAGGCCCAGGTGCACGTCCACGAAGCTGTACGGCGCCCAGGGCCCGGTGAAGCGGAACGTGTACGTGTCCGAGCGCGCCGCCAGGGAGCGGACCTTCTCCTCGAAGGACTCCAACCGGGCCCGCTCGACGAGGAAGGCCGCGTTGAGCAGCATCCGCTCACCCACGGGGGGATGCTCTCGCATGGCGGAGGCTCGGGGGCGCAGGCCCTCCAGCAGCGCCCGCATGTCACGCCCGGCGCGGTCCTCCACGGCGGCCTCCAAGCGGCGTTCGTGCTCGGCCTCCGGCTCATCTTCGCGCCGGTGAAGCTGGGCGTCTTCCAGCACCAACCGCTGGGCGAGGTGCTCGCGGTGCCAGAGCACCTTCAGGCCCAGCTCCACCTTGCCCTCCAGCGCGTCCAGCACGCGGGACAGTTCGTCATGGGCCGTGCGCAGCACAGCGCGTACCTGGGCCTCGGACGCCATGACGGTGCCGAAGGCCACGGGGATCACGGTGTGCTCACGGAGCAGGGTTTCGGTGACGCGCTGGTGCCCCAGCAGGTGCGCTCGCGTCGGGTCCACCACGCGGCCTGGCGCTACGGACACCAGGGCCGTGAGGCCCGCCTCGCTCACAGCGTACACCTGCGCGGGAACAGCGCCCAATCCGATGCGCCCGACGTCCAGGGGCGCGGTGGCACGGACGATGCCGTAGAGATACCGGAGCCCGTCAGGCGTCCCCGTCTCCGACGTGGGGGGCGAAGGCCGTGCGGCCTGGGCCGTGCGGGTGTCGCCGTGAGCCGCCCCCTTCCGGGGCCGTGTCGTCCGGGACATGGTGCGCTTCACCTCGCCGATGCGCCTCCGTGGGTGGCGAGCACGCGGCGGACTTCATCCACCAGCGCGTCCGGCAGGCAGGGCTTGGTGACGAAGGAGTCGCAGCCCGCGCCCTTGGCTTCGTCGGACTGCCCCGTCATCGCATGGCCCGTGAGCGCCACCACGGGGATGGCGCACGTGCGGTCGTCGCCCTTCAGCCGCCGTGTCGCCTCCCAGCCGTCCATGATGGGCAGCGACAGGTCCATGAGGATGATGTCGGGCCGCAGCTCGAAGGCCTTGTCCAGCGCCTCCTGGCCGTTCTTGGCCTCGGCGACGCGGAAGCCCGAGAACTCCAGGTACTCGGCGTACATCTCCCGGGCATCTTGATAGTCGTCAACGACGAGCACGAGGGGCTTCGGGGTCTCAGATGGGTTCGTCATGCGCGCCTCGCGCGTCGGGGAAAGTGCAGGGTGAATGTCGAACCCTCGCCCTGGGTACTCTGGAGGGTGACGCGCCCCCCCAGCATGGCAGCCAGGCGACGGCAGATGGAGAGCCCCAGACCCGTGCCTCCATAGGCCCGGGTCGGAGAGCTGTCCACCTGCTGGAAGTCCTCGAAGATTTTTTCCTGGTTCGCTGGGGCGATGCCAATGCCCGTGTCCGTCACGGAGATGGTGAGCGTGGACGTAGCAGCCACGTACTCCGCCTGCACCTGCACTGAGCCTTCGTGCGTGAACTTCAACGCATTCGACAGGAGGTTGAGGACGATTTGTTTCACCTTCTGCCGGTCACTGTACACAGCCGGCACGCGCGGGCCGAGGTGGGCGCTCACCGTCAGCTTGCTGCGCGCGATGATGGGGTCCATCTCCGCCATGACCTCCTGGAGCAGTTCCGGGATGCCGAAGTCCGACAGGTTCAAGGGCATGCGGCCCGCTTCGATGCGGGTGATGTCCAGAATCTCGTTGATGACCTCCAACAGGTGTCTGCCGTTGGAGTCGATGCGCGTGAGGTTCCGCTTCTGCGCCGGGTTCAGTTCGCCGGACACGCCCTGCAGCAGCATGTTCGTGTAGCCGAGGATGGCGTTGAGCGGCGTGCGGAACTCGTGGGACATGTTGGCCAGGAACTGGGACTTGGCCGCGCTGGCCTGCTCCACCTGGATGGCCTGCCGGCGCAGCATCTCGTTCTGTTCGGCCAGCTCCGCGGTGGCGGCCTGCACGCGCGCCTCCAGGTGGACGGAACCTTCCTTCACCCGCTCCAGCAGCCGCGCCTTCTCCAGCGCCTCGCTGCGGTCGTGGAAGAGGGTGACGATGCCCGTCAGCTCACCGGAGTCGCCCAGGACCTTGCTGGCCACGGCCTCCATGGGGAGCGTGGCGCCCGTGGCCGGGTCCACCAGCCCGAGCTGTCCGCGCCAGCGGGGCCGGCCTTCCGCGTCCAGCAGGTTGGCGAGGAACGACGAGAAGCTCGCGTTGTTGGAGCGCAGCCGCCGCAGCGCCGCTTCCCCACTGTCGGGGTGCGTGGCGAAGAGCTTCTCCGCCGGGCCGTTCATCATCACCATGCCGCCCGCCGGGTCGGACAGGATGATGGGGTCCGGCACGGAGTCCAGCACGCGGTCCAGCCGGTGACGCTCGCTGCGGGCCTCCCTCTCCGTGTCGCGCAGGCGCCGGTAGCTCTCACCCAGCGCCTGGGTGGCGCGGCCCAGGTCCGTCACGTTGCGCAGCACGCTCACCAGGGACTCGCGGCCATCCGGCTCGAGTACGGGCGTGCTGACGACCTCGAAGAGCAGGTCGATTCCCTCCACCGGGTCCACCAGCGGGACTTCCCGTCGGCGCACGGTGGACGTGTCACCGCTGGCGAAGCTGGCCAGCGCGGAGGAGAACACCTGCCGGTTGAGCTCCGTCGCCCGGCGGCGGCCTTCGCTCGCGTTTGGCCCGGCCACCAACAGCACCTCCGCGCGGGTGTTGGCGATGTGGGGCCGTCCCTCCAGATCCGTCAGCAGCACGGGGTCCGCCACGGTGTCGATGATGCGGCGGAGCAGCTCGCCGCCCGCCACCTCGCGGCGCTCCGTGGGCAGCATGGCAGCCAGCCGGGGGCCGACGTGCGCGCTCACCCAGGCTGCGTCCGGCGTCAGCGTGGGGCCGTCCGCGGACAGCAGCAGCAGGCCCGCGGCGGGTGCTCCGGAGCGGCCCAGGGGCACCGCGATGCATCCCTCGGCCGGCAGCGGGGCCCGGGGGGCGGCGAAGAAGCGAGGCGCCCCCTGCGTCAGCGTCTCCGCCAGGGGATGGGAGGTCTCACCGGGCTGGAACGCCAGGGCGTCACGCTGGGCCTCGGAGAGGTTCCGGGCCGCGAGGCAGACCCACCTGTCCGTGCCGCTGCCGCGCGCGAGGCAGGCTGCGACGTCCGACGGCCGCTCGCGGGTGAGCCACGCCACCACGTGCTGCGCGCACAGACGTGGCTCGTCGCAGGCGAGCAGGTGCTCGGCCAGGGCGAGCCGAGCTTCGACGTCTGGCTCGGGGGTTGGGGTGGGCAGTGCGGCGG
>NZ_VHLC01000240.1:0-451 GCF_006547355.1 Myxococcus sp. AB036A
TGGGCTTGCTGTTTGGTTTTGAAGGACTGAGTCGAAGCGACTTGGCTCTTTGAGAATGAAGGACGCTGTAGGGTTTGCCGACGCGGTGGCCTCCTGGGCCTATAGCTCAGCTGGCTAGAGCGCGCGCCTGATAAGCGCGAGGTCGGTGGTTCAAGTCCACCTAGGCCCACCATTTTCCTCCCAGGGAGGAGGAAAGCGGTGACGCGCCCCCCAACAGCTCCACACAAGTTTTCTCTGAAGTATAGAGAAGCGTTCTTTGACAAGTGCATACGAAGGGTAAGTTCAATTTCTGCTGAGAGAAGTTCTCGCAGAAGCCCTGACAAGAAGTACCCCGCCGACGCCGTGAGGCGAAGGTGAGGGGAAGAAAGTCAGGTGCTTTTAATCAAGCGTAAGTAACAAGAAGTCTTCCAGGCTTGCTGCGAAGAGCAGGAGTCTGGGCCTTGGTTTCGAG
>NZ_VHLC01000241.1:0-448 GCF_006547355.1 Myxococcus sp. AB036A
GTCTTGATCTCTGGGCCGGCATCTCACTTGACCGGAGAGCGGACGCCTTCAGCTTCAGATCATGAGGGTCGATTGTGGGGCGGCCGGTTCGCCAGCGGCCCCGCGAAGGCGCTGTCTGCATTGAGTCGCTCGACCCATTTCGACTGGAGGCTTGCAACCTACGACCTGGCCGGGTCGCGGGCACACGCAAAGGCTTTGCATCGAGCTGGATTGCTCACCGACGAGGAGTTAGCGGCGATGATGGACGGCCTGGGCGCGCTGGCGTCCGAGGTCGACTCCGGAGCATTCCGGCCCGCCGAGACTGATGAGGACGTGCACGGCGCGCTGGAGCGGCGGCTGGTGGAGCTGGTCGGCCCCGAGCTCGGCGGCCGGTTGCGTGCCGGCCGTTCCCGCAACGATCAGATCGCAACCTTGATCAGGATGTACCTACGGGACGCTATGCGGGCGG
>NZ_VHLC01000242.1:0-444 GCF_006547355.1 Myxococcus sp. AB036A
GGCCACTCCTTCGCGGGCGCGCCGGGTTTGGAGTTCTGGGGGCCGTGGGAGCAGCACGATGAAGTGCGCGATGCAATCCTCGAAGCGGGTGAAGAATTCAACTTACGACTGGTCGGTGGGCGTGCGTACGGCATTTGCGCGATCGAAGCGGGCTGGATACCTTCTCCGCTCCAAGCCGTCTACTCGGGCGACAAGATGCGCCCGTATCGTGAATGGCTGCCCGGCACCTCGTTCGAGGCCGTCGCATCGATCGGCGGCAGCTACGTTTCCAGGAACATCGACGACTACTACCTGACGCCGTGGGACCTCGACTACGGACGGCTCGTCAACTTCGATCACGACTTCATCGGGCGCGCAGCGCTTGAAAACATGAAGGACGAGCCGCACCGCAAGAAGATCACGCTGGAATGGAATGCAGAGGACGTGCTGGCCGTGGAGACAAGC
>NZ_VHLC01000243.1:0-443 GCF_006547355.1 Myxococcus sp. AB036A
GCGCTGGGATCAGTGTGGATGCTTCCCACGGCACTAATCCTTGGATGCGGGCCGGCGGGTCGGCTGGCCTGGCCAGGATTTCCGCCAAAGTGCCAGCGTCGAATGGTTCAGTGGGTGGCCGTTTGGCCGCGTCAACGATTTCGCGTGCACGTTCCCGTACTTGGATTTTTCGTACTTCGCTGATAACTAACATGTCGAACGGTTTGTCTTCGTTGGCGCCTTGTTTCTCGTAGCCTTCGGAGCGGCCCGGTTCGTAGCGGTTGAGCTTGGCTAGTGCCTTATCCACGGGGTAGGTGTCTTTGGCTTTGGGTGGTTGCTCGCAGCGGTCCCAGGCTGACCGCATGAGGGTCTCTGCTTCATGCCGGGGGATTTCTCGGGCTAGCAGTGAGGATGCGTACTCGAACAGGATGGTGTCCCGCGCCCCGTCTTTGATGACCTCGGGC
>NZ_VHLC01000244.1:0-443 GCF_006547355.1 Myxococcus sp. AB036A
CTGCACAGATCCCACAATGCGCCTTCACGGTCGAACACCTCCGCCGCCCGCAGACCGGCAGAAATGCCTTCGACGTATTCGGTTCCTCTGTGTTTGTCAAGCTGCTGTTTGGCTGGCCGTAGAGTCGGGGGTGGCGGGTTCGGGAAGTGACTTATCCGAAGAGCTGGCGGTAGGGGTTGAGCCAGCCGCGCTGGATTGCATAGCCGCCCCCGATTGTCCTCCCGGACCCGCTGCGGGTTGTCGTTGGTCCCGGATCATAAGCCGCCAAATAGGGTCGGCTAGGCGGCGTTTCAGGCAGCGCCTTGCCTCCTTCTCAGTTTTGCCGGCGGCGATCTTGGCGTCGTAGTAGGCCCGTCCAGCACTGCCGCGGGTGCGTATCTGGCTCACGGCGACGATGTGCAGGGCGTGGTTGAGCTGCCTGTCACCGCCGAGCGGCATGCGAT
>NZ_VHLC01000245.1:0-442 GCF_006547355.1 Myxococcus sp. AB036A
CTTTAGGGCCGTACAAAACCACCACAGTCCAGCGAGAACGACGAGCAAGCCGGCAACGACCAGGAACGGCAGGCGCGGGGAGTTCGCCAGGTACCAGCAAGCAACTCCAGCGCTCAGCATGGTGGCGGCGCTCAACCGAACCCGGAAGGTTCCCAGCATGCGCATGCGGATGCTGAGTGCGAGCAACGCCAGCTGCTGCGCGAGCCCGATAGCCAATCCGGCAGCGCAAGCGAGTCGCAGCCACAGGACATCCCCGGCCCAGACAGATGTGATACCGGCGAGCAACGCCAGAGCGGACCACGCTCGCGAGCGCAACAGTCGAGACATAGTGTGACCTCCCCCGAGATGCCGGCTTAGACCCTATCCCTTTTTTCGCACCGACACCGCAAAAAGCGCTTCGCTGGATCGGGACTGTCAGCTGACGGTGGAACTGGCAAGTCTC
>NZ_VHLC01000246.1:0-441 GCF_006547355.1 Myxococcus sp. AB036A
GCCCAGAGCAGCAGCGTATATTGAAGCGGCGCGAGCAGCGATGCCGGTGCGAGCTTCAGCGAGCGCGTGATGAGCAGATGCGCGCAGGAGGCGACGATCCCGAGCAGCAGCATGCCGGACCAATCGACGAGCGTTGCCGGCTGCCAGTGGCCAATGCTCAAGACGATACCGATCGCGAGGGCCGCAATCGTCTGCCATGTCACCAGAGTGGTATCGCTGGTCGAGCGCAGATAGCGGCTCATCACCAGAGACAGCGCAAAGGCAAAGCTGCCTACAAGACCGAAGAGCGATGGAAGCGACAGCATCGCCGTGGATGGACGCAGCGCGATGACGACGCCTGCAAAGCCGATCAGAACAGCCAGCCAACGGCGCCAACCGATCTTTTCTCCGAGAAAGAAATGCGAGAGCGCCGCGATATAGATCGGTCCCGCCATATAGAAG
>NZ_VHLC01000247.1:0-438 GCF_006547355.1 Myxococcus sp. AB036A
GCCTTGTTGGCCACCAGCGCGTTGCGCAGTTCCTTGAACGCCAGGTACTGGATGCGGCGGTCGATGCTGAGGGTCAGGTCCTTGCCCGGCTCGGCGGCGCGCAGCAGGTCGCTCTCGACGGTCTCGCCCTTTCGGTTGCGGATCACCCGCTTCGCACCGGCCTTGCCGCGCAACCATTCGTCGAACGCCAGCTCCAGACCTTCCTGGCCGCGGTCGTCGATGTTGGTGAAGCCCAGCACGTGCGCCATCGCTTCACCCTGCGGGTAGAAGCGGCGGAACTCGCGCTGCGCGGCCACGCCCGGAATCTTCAGCGCGACCACCTTCTCTGCCTCGTCCGGATTGATCCGGCGGCGCAGGTACATGAATTCCTTGTCCGACTTCTGCGACAGGCGGCTGCTCAGCTCATCCACCGACATGCCGACCGCCTGGGCCAGCTCC
>NZ_VHLC01000248.1:0-436 GCF_006547355.1 Myxococcus sp. AB036A
CATCAGCTCGTGAATGCTTGGCTCCTTCCCAGTCGGCATATCGTGGGAGATCACAATGTCCCCTAAGCAGTCGCGAATATCCGTTTCAAGGCCGAAACCCGACTGCAGTGATCGAGCAAACGCAGTCATGGTGTTCTTCTCGATCGATTCACGCCACAGACCCCGGTGGCTAATTATTTCCATGTCGTCGTCTCCTTCAGGTCCCGTACGAGGCTACGTCGACTATGACATCCGGCTCGCATCTCAGACCAGCTCAGTGCTCTAGTAGCCGAATGCCGAACGTTCACGCAGCCTTTATCAGACACTTCCTAGAGATCTCCAACTCGAGGAATTTGCGCAGATCGGTTGGGGTGCCGAGCCCATACATTCCATTTCCTTCGCAACCTACGTTGAAGAAGCCGATAGCGAGCCCTTCGCGTATCAACTGGTTGTAAGT
>NZ_VHLC01000249.1:0-435 GCF_006547355.1 Myxococcus sp. AB036A
CGGCGCACAGCCCGCGTTGATCATGCCTAGCGCTAGGCAGCAACTCCGATTGAGGCTCTGCCCCAACGTGCCAGATAGCCGGCACGCCGGGTCGGCTCTCGAACACGAGATCAGGGACAGCCCCTAGTCCTACAGTTGCAGTTTGTGTCTGGCGCCACGCGCCCGGTAGTGGCAGCGCATGGCGACGGCTTGATGGTGCCGTCGCCACCGACTCCACAGGAGGACATCGGTAACTGACGGGAGCGTGCGCCGCCAGAGGGCCAGCAGCAGGCGCCGAATCTCCTGGACGGAGTAGCGGACGAGGACTGTCAGTGAAGGCCCTGCCGGACGAGAAACGCCCGCATGGGGTTTCTTCGCGACGGCAGGCCGAGCGCTTTTGGGGGCAGTCCCTCCTTGGGTGCGAGATTGGCCATGGCCCGCGCATTGGCCAGGAAG
>NZ_VHLC01000024.1:0-94669 GCF_006547355.1 Myxococcus sp. AB036A
CCCCTGCCCAGAGTGGACGTAACGGCCCGCGGGTTGACACCCAGGCCTCCGCGTCCGGTTCGGTGGAGCAGCCGCGGCACAGCGCGCTGAGCGGCCAGTCCAGCTTCACGGCCGGCGGAGCCCGCGCCGATGTGAGCGGCACCGGTCCCGGTGGCATCGACACGCGCGCCCACGTCCAGGGTCCCACGTTCTCCGCGGATGCGCAGGTGGACGCGGACATCGGCCTGTCCGGCATCGACGTGAGCGTCGACATCGACATCGAGGCCAACCTCATCGAGGCGGGCGCCGGGGCCTCCAAGACGGTCGAGTTCGAGATTGCCGGCGAGGAGTACTCCGTCGAGCTGGACCTGGAGGCGCTGGGCAAGATTGGCGCCGAGGGCAGCATCGAACTGGACCTGCACGTGGGCACCGACGGCAACGTGTCCATCAACGCCGCGGCCTCCGGCTTCGCGGGTGCGCAGGCGAGCCTCACGGGCTCCATCGAACTGAAGCACGAGGACAACACGCTCGCGTCCGGCAGCATCACCGCCAGCGCCAGCGCGGGTGTCAGCGGCGACGCGCACGCCAACATCGGCATCGAGAACGGCAACCTGGAGTTCGACGTTGGCGTGGAGGCCACCGCGGGCCTGGGCCTGGGCGTGGAAGTCGAGGGCTCCGTCAATGCCGGCAACGTGCTGAAGGCCGTGGGTGAGACGGCCGCCGCCGCCGGTGGCGAAATCCTGGAGAACGTGGTCGACGGCGCCATCAACGCCGGCGGCGCGGTGGCCGACGCGGCGGGCAAGGTCTTCACCAACGCGGCGGACGCCGTGACGGACTTCGCGGGCGACGTGGGCAACGGCATCAAGAACGCCTGGGATAAGGTCTTCTAGAGGTACCCACCTCACGCCCCCGCCGCTAGAATCGGTGCCCATGGCCGTCTCCAAGCTGGCATCCTCCGCCGCGCGTCTCATGAAGCAGGGTCTGCTGAAGGAGGCGGCCCGAGACTTCGAGCGCGCCATCGAACAGGACCCGAAGGATGCCAGCGCGTTGCTGGGGCTGGCCCGGTTGCGGCTGGCCCAGCACGACGAAACGGCGGCCCGCGCGGTGCTTCAACGGCTGGTGGCGCTGCACCCCACCCACCCGGAGGCGCTGAGCCACCTGGCCCGGCTGGACGCGGAGAAGGGTGATGCGCGCCAGTTGGACTTGCTGGCCGCGCTCGCCGCGCAGCCCAAGGCGGGCTTCTTCGAGGTCATCAACTACGGCCGCGCCCTGCTGGGGCATGACCGGTACGCCGCCGCCATCCCGGAGCTGGAGCGCGCGCTGGCGCTGCAGCCCGGCAATGCCCAGACGCTGACGTACCTGGGCATGGCCCTCCAGGGTGACAAGCAGTTGGACCGGGCACTGCGGCGCTATCAAGAGGCCGCGGAGGCCAACAAGACGGAACACCTGCCGCTCCAGCTCGCCGCGCGTGTGCAGTTGCTGCAAGGGCACGTGGGCGCGGCCATCGTCACGCTTCGGCAGGCAATCCTGCGCAGCCCTCGCGAGACGGCCCTCTTCCGGGAGTTCGCTTCACTGTGCTTGATGGCCGGCGCCCCCGAAGCGGCGATGCGCGCCGCCATCGAGCTGCGCCTCCAGCTCCCCGACAGCGCGGACGCCATCTATCTGCACGGCATCTCCGCCTTCGTGGCCGGCAAGGACGAGGACGCGGACCGCATCCTCCGCGAGGCGCTGGCCAAGGCTCCGGAGTCCGCGCCCGTGCGCGTGGCGCTGGCCAAGGTGCGCCGCAAGCTGGGTGACGACGCGGAGGCCCAGACACTGCTTGAGGCCGCCGTGGCGACGGACCCGTCCGAGGCCGGCGCCGCCAACGATTTGGCGGTGCTGCACCTGTCACGTACCGGTGGTGCCGCCGCCGCGCGCGCCATCCTCACCGAGGCCTTGAAGCATCACCCGGATGACGCGGGCGTCCACCTCAACCTGGCGCTGGCCCTAGCGGACAGCGACAAGGCCCAGGCGCTCACGCACGCCAAACGCGCCCAGGCGAGCACCCACCGCGACATCCGCGAGCAGGCCGAGCGGCTCGTCACCGCCCTGAGCCCTCACTGACGCGGCCTTCGGCGCGCGACTAGCCCTGCTGGAGCAGGCCCAGCACGCCCAGCACCTCGGGGTACACCTTGTTGGCGAAGTAACGGCCGCCCGCGACGGTGAAGTGCACGCCGTCCGCCATGCGCAGGCGCATGGGCTTGCGGAAGCCATCCACCCGGGCCTGACTCAGCGCTCGCCCCTTCGCGTCGGTGAAGAAGGGGCGCGTGTCCAGGTGCACCGCATCCTCCCGGGAGGAGATGACCTCGCGCTGGAGGGCGCGGATGATGCGCAGCTTCTGCTCGAAGCGCTTGAGCCCCGTAGCCGGCAGCTCCAACCACACAATCTTCCGGCCGGGTGAGGAGAGCACGGTCAGGAAGTCATTGATGCGCTGACGGTAGGCGGCCTCCCACTCCGCATGTCCCCAGTGGATGGCCTTGCCACCCTGGGTGTCCTGGAGCGACTGCCCGTCGTTGCCCCCGAGGATGACGACGACGACGTCCGGCTGGTGACGATCCACCTCCTCGCGACCCACGTCCATCCAGTCGAAGAAGTCCGGACGGGCCAGGCCCGTGGAGGACTTGGCGCGGCGGGCCGACTGGATGCGCGGGTGCGCGTCCAACTGGGCCTGGAGGTACTCCCCGAAGCCGGTGGCGATGAGGCTGTCCCCCAGCAGCAGCACCTTGTGCTTGCGCGCCACTTCGGGCGCCGGAGCGGGAGCCTTCGGTGCCGCGGCGGGCGGAGGCGCGGCCGTGGGCGCCACGGTGGAGGGCGACGGCTCCTGCACGGAAGCAGCGGGCGCGGGCGTCGCGGAGACAACGAAGAGGGTGACGAGCAATCGCGTGAGACGGTTCTGCATTGGCGCCCGAAAGGTAGCGATCCCCGCGCCATCCGTACATCCCCCTGTCGACCCGATGGAGCCCCGCACCGCCCCTGCCGGGCTGCGTCAGGCGGCGCTGCTCTCCATTTCGGGCGCCGCCGGCGCGTCCAGGGCCGCCAACCAGGGCCGCAGGAGCCCCGCGCACGCCTCCGGGTGCGTGAAGTAGGGCACATGCCCCGCGCCCCGCAGCAGGTGCCGGGGCGTTCCCGGCGGCAGCGACGCGGCCAGGCGCTCCACCGTGGACGGCGGCACCAGCACGTC
Organism: Myxococcus sp. AB036A; assembly: GCF_006547355.1. Classification (NCBI taxonomy): domain Bacteria; kingdom Pseudomonadati; phylum Myxococcota; class Myxococcia; order Myxococcales; family Myxococcaceae; genus Myxococcus; species Myxococcus sp. AB036A. Next base: position 3,200 of record NZ_VHLC01000024.1, read on the forward strand.
CCGCGTCCCCTGGATACAGACGCAGGACACGGGCAGCCTGCGCAGCTCCGGTGGGGGCGCCTCGCCCCGGATGGCCAGGGCGCGATGCCAGGTGGAGCTGCGCTCCAGCGCCGTGGTGGGCACGACTTCGGGCACACGGGAGAAAGACACCGGCGTCCAGGCCGCGAGCCCCGCCGCCACCGCGCCCGGCCGGGCCCACCGGGCGATGGGGCCCATCATGCCAATGGCGAGCCCGCGCACGCCCAGGTGTTCGGTGCGGGTAAAGGCGCCCAGGAAGGCCACGCCTCGCGCCGCGCCAGCCGCCGCCAGGTGCGCGGCCACCATGCCTCCGAAGGAGCTGGCCACCACCGCGTCCACATCCCCCACGGCCCGCAGCACCTGCCGCGCCAAGGCGCCCGCGCCGCACGCGGCCGCCTCACCTTCGGGGTACTCCACCAGGATGGGACGGGCCCAGGGCAACAACTGGTGGGCCAGCGCCTGGAAGCCGGAGCCACGCGCGCCCAGTCCGGGCAGCAGCAGCACCCGAGGCCCCCGCCCCTGCCCCCACTCCATCCACTGGACCTCTCGACGCATGCCTCTCCTTCGCGGGACGCGGCGAGGAACACCGCCAGTGCGCCGGTTCTGCCCGGCCCGTCCGTCAGCATGCCTAGCGGGCGGGCCGCGAGGCCAGTGAGTCGCTCAGGCCCCCAGGGTGCGCAGCGCGGGGACGCGGCCCAGGCCCAGGAAGGCACGCGTGCGCTCATGGTGTGGATTGGCGAGCACCCGGGCGGGCGGGCCCTCTTCGATGATGTGCCCGCCGTGCAGCACCAACACGCGCGAGGCCAGCTCGTACGCGAAGCGCATCTCGTGGGTCACCGCCACCAGGGTGAGGCCGTCCGCGAGCAGTTGCTCCAACAGGTCAATCAGCGACCCCACCCGCTCCGGATCCAACGCGCTGGTGGGCTCGTCCATCAGCAGCACCTCCGGCTCCATGGCCAGGGCCCGGGCAATGGCCACCCGCTGCTGCTCGCCGCCGGAGAGTTCGGAGGGGTACGCGTCCTCGCGGTGGGACAGGCCGACCTTCGCCAACAACGCCCGGCCCCGCTCGTTGGCCTCTTGCCGGCCCACGCCCTTCACGTGCATGGGGGCCTCCGTCACATTGCCCAACGCCGTGCGATGCGCGAACAGATGCCACTGTTGGAAGACGAAGCCGACGCGGCGGCGGATGCGGCGCACCTTCTCGCCCTGCGCGCGGACATCGCCCGGCGCCAGCGTGTCCGGCCCCACGCGCACCACGCCCCCGTCGAAGGACTCCAGCCCGTTGAGGCACCGCAGCAGCGTGCTCTTGCCTCCGCCGGAGGGGCCCACCAACGCAGTCACCTCGCCCGGGGAGAAGACGGCGTTGATGCCCTCCAGCACCGGCCGCCCCTCGTAGCGCTTGCTCAGCTTCTCGACTTCAATCATCCGCGCTCCAGCCTTGCTTCCAGGTGCCTCGCCAGCCGGGACAAGGGATAGCTCATTGCCAGGTACATCAATGCGCACAACGCGCCAGGTATCAGCCAGCTTCGAACATCCACCGCGGTAATCGTCATCCGCTTCGTGAGCTCCACCACGGAGATGACGGATACCAAGGAGCTGTCCTTGAGCAGCGCGATGAAGTCGTTCGCCACACCCGGCAGCGCCACGCGGAAGGCCTGGGGGAGGATGACCCGCCGCAGCGCCAGCCGCAGGGGCATGCCCAGTGCCATCGCCGCCTCGAGCTGCCCTCGCGGCACGGCCAGCACGCCCGCGCGGTAGACCTCCGACTCGTAGGCCGCGTAGTTCAGGCCCAGCCCGAGGATGGCCGCGCTGATGGGGTCCAACCGGAGCACGCCGGCCAGCCCGTAGTAGAGGACGTAGAGCTGAAGCAGCACCGGCGTGCCGCGAAACAATTCCACGTAGCCGGTGGACAGCCGGGCCGCCCAGCCAGGCCCGTACAGCCGCGTCAGCGCCAGCCCCACGCCCAGGGGAATGGCCAGCGCCATGGCGCCCACGGACACCAGCAGCGTCACGCCCGCGGCCTGGAGGAACAGCACCAGTTGTCCCCAGCCCATGCGCGCCGTCTGCGTAGGCGCCAGCACCTCGCGGGACTGCGCGTCCGTCCAGTCGACCATGCGCTGCTGCTCGGCGTTGTCGATGCCCCAGCGCTGGAAGATGGCGCGCAGCTCGCCCGAGCGAGCGATGTTCCCCAGCGCCGTATCCAGCGCCTCCCGCAGGTCCTCCTCACCGGGCCGCACGGCGATGGCGTAGTAGCCGTCCCCCATGTCGCCCACCACTCGGAGCCCTGGGCGTGGCTGCCCGTAGCGCTGCGCGATGATGTCGTCCATCAACACGGCGCGCACCCGCCCCTGCTCCAGGTCGATGTAGGGCTCCTCCACGCCTTCGTAAGGAACCGCCTCCACGCCGCTGCGCTGGAGCAGGTCCCACGCCAGGGAGTTGGCCAGCGTCCCCACCCGCTGGCCCTTCAGCGCATCCAGCCCGGTGACGGCCGCATCGTCCCGCCGCGCCAGCAAGCGCAGGTGGAAGACGTAGTAGGGCCGCGTGAAGAGGATGCGCCCGGAGCGCGACGGCGTGACTTCGAGACCGTTGAGCGCCACGTCGAACGAGCCGCGCTCCAACGAGGGGACCAGGCTGGACCAGTCGTTCTGGACGAACCGGGCCCGAACCCCCAGCTCACGCGCCAGGGCTCCCGCCAATTCCACCTCGAAGCCTCGCATGCCCCCGGGTGCGTCCGGGTCCTCCATGGCGTAGGGCTCTCCACCCTGGGCATCCGCGCCCCAACGCAGCTCCCCCGTGCGGCGCACCTGCGCCAGTCCCGAGTCCTGATCCGCGCCACACGCGCTCAGCAGCGCCAGCAGCGCCAGCACGGAGGGCAGGAGGAATGAAGGCCTGATTGCCTGGGACAGTGACGGGCTCCTTCTGGCGTGTGCGAGGCCCCCCGCCATATGCCAGGAGCCGCCCCACCGCCAGTCGCTCCTGACAGCGCCGCCCCGCACTGGTAGGCCGATGACCCTGAGCGGCATTCCGCCGGCTCCAGAACCTGGGGATTTCGATGCCGTGGTGGGTCTATGCACTGCTCTCCACGGGCTTCGCGGCACTGACGGCGGTGCTGGCGAAGATGGGCGTGGAAGGTATTCCCTCCACGCTCGCCACCGCCATCCGCACGGTCGTGATTCTGGTGTTCGCCTGGAGCATCTCCCTGGCGCGCGGGGAGCATCACGCCCTGCCTGCCATCAGCCGCAAGACACTCCTCTTCCTGGTGCTCTCCGGCGTGGCCACGGGCCTGTCGTGGCTGGCCTACTTCCGCGCGCTCCAACTCGGGCCCGCCTCCCGCGTGGCGCCCCTGGACAAGCTCAGCCTGCCGCTCACCCTCCTGCTGGCGTTCCTCATCCTCCACGAACCCCTCACCTGGCGGATGGGTGTGGGCGTGACGCTCATGGCCGTGGGTGCATTGCTGACGTTGAAATGAACCCTAGGTGCAATGGGATGAAGCAATCCCACCCACCCTGTCGCAGGTGCGAGCATGACCCGGCATTCATTTTCCAGACTCTGGGATTTTCCGTAGGTGCCCGGTCTAGAGTGCGCGCCCGAGGAGCGACGTTGTCATGGATGCGTTCAAGGTTCTGGTGGTCGACGATGAGCAGCCCATCGCACGCGCGCTGCAGCGTCTGTTGAAGCGAGAGGGATTCGAGGTCCAGATTGCCTTCAACGGCAACGAGGCGCTGGAGCGGCTGGAAGGGTTCAGCCCGGACATCGTCCTGACGGATTTCCGGATGCCAGGAATGACGGGCAGCGAGCTGCTCCAGCGCATCAAACGCAGCCATCCGCTGGCCCTGCGCCTCATCATCTCCGGCTATGCGGACTTCAAGTCCGTGGTGGCCTCCGTGAACGAGGGCGAAATCTGCCGGTTCATCAGCAAGCCCTGGGACGACGCGGAGCTGGTGACGTACCTCAAGGGCCTGCTGCGGCACCGCGAGACGATGGCGTGCCTCTACGCCCCCTTCCGGGGAGCGCCGGACGGCGTGAACGCGGAAGTGGGCATGTCGGCCGCGTCCATGGTGCTCAAGGTTCAGGTGGCCGACCCGTCCTTCCCGGCGGACCAGGCCGTTGCGCTCATCGAGCGCTTCGCGGGCCTGCTGGCCGACGACCGCCTCAAGGTGGTAGGCGGATTGCTCGAGCGCTACGGCGGGCGCCTGTCCTTCATGGCGGACGTCGGTGGCCCCCAGCGGCTCCGGCTGGAGGTGCCGATGCCCACCCTGGAAACCGTCAACGCCCTCCGCCCAGGCGCGAGCGACGCCTGACAGCGACACAGGCCGCCCCACATCAGCGCACCACCCCCGCCTGACAACGCATCGCGCGGTCCGATTTCACCGAAGGGAATTTCCCCGGCCCGTTCTCACCGTGCGCAGGGGGCAGCTGGCGCCCGCGTCGCTGCACCTGCCCACGCTGCGCGCGTGGAACCCGGCCAGCGAACTACCGCGCGTCCGCCCCCGAGGCGCCCTCGGGGCCTGGAGCCGCCGGCACGAGCCCGCTCAGCGTCTCCACGTAGGTGGCGGCCACGCGAAGAAAGCGCGCGCCCTTCACACCGGTGAGGTACTGCCGCTTCATCGCGCGCGTCGCGCCCACGTAGAACATGGCGCGGCGGATGCGCTCGTTCTCCCGGGCCGAGCGCTCGCGGGCACCGGCCATCCACTGCTCCGCGGTGTCCAGCGCATCCAGGCCCGCGAAGAAGACGATGGGGCATTCGTGTCCCTTGCAGGAGAACACCGTCGTGGCGCGCACGTGGTCCACGCCGCTGACGCGGAAGTCCGTCACGTTGCGCCCGCCCTTGCCTCCGTAGGCCTCCGCGGGCACGCCCGCGCGCCTGAGCGCCTCCGTGTACTGGGAGGGCATGACGGGGGCCACCACGAGGATGTCACTGGGGTGGACGCCCTCCTCGCGGATGAGGCGGGCCACCTCACGAGCGACCTGCCGCGCCTCACTGGCACTGGAAGCGAAGCCGCGCACCTGGGGCAGCACGCCGCCGCGCTCGGTGGACTGCACGCGGAAGAGGCCCTCCAGCGTCTCCTCCGGAAGCCAGACGAGCCCCTCTCGCGCAAGCTCGCCCACCTTCATGTATTCGCGCATGCCGGGCTCGGCCGCGGCGTGCTGGCGCAGCGGGTCCAGCACCACGTTGAAGGCCACGTCGAGGATGTCCCGCGTGGCACGGAACGTCTCCTTGAGGACGCGGGTGCGGCCACGGAACGACAGCCCCTCGGGCAGTTGCTCCTTGAGCGCGTCGATAGGCACTTGGCCGTAGACGTTCTGCGAGTCGTCCATGAAGAGCTGGAAGCAGCGCACCTCGCGCCCGTCCGGCAACGTGTCCGGACGCACCAGCGTGTGGAGCATGGCCAGCGCCTTGGCGTCCATGTCCTGGGCCTCGTCCACGAAGACGCCGTCGAAGGAGGCGGGGGCATGGCGACGCAGCGCCCCCACGTGCCGCACCGTCACCCGCGCGCGCAGCTCACGAACCCGCAGGCGGCCCGCGCGCTGGGCCAACGCCTCCACCAACAACTTGTCCACCAGCGGGGCCAGCGCACGGTTGAAGAAGGACACCAGCACCTGCGCCTCGGAGTGCTCCAGCAGGTAGCGCGCCACCCAGTGCGCCAGCACGTACGTCTTGCCGCTTCCCGCCACGCCGCGCACCAGGTGGTGCCCGTCGTCGAAACGGCGCTCGAAGAGGGATACCTGCTCGTGCGTGAAGAGGGGCTTGCCGGGCCGCGCGCCCGAGATTTCCGCGCCCAGGTCCACCGGCACCGGCGGGGGTGGCGGTGGCGGCGCGCGCTGCGGCACGGGCAATGGCTCCAGGCGCAGCGGCTCTCCGGGGTGCACACGAAGACGCGGCAGCAGTGACAGGAAGCGCTGGGGGATGGTGGCGGCGCGCGCCTCGTCGCGGGAGGCCAGCACCAGCAGGTAATCCTTCGCGCGGCTGGCGGCCACGTTGAGCATGGGCACCAGCGTGTGAGGCGGAAAGGGCCTGCCTCCAGCGACGGTGTCCACCAGCACCACGTCATACTGGGTGCCCTGCTGGCGATGGATGGTGGACGCGCTGAAGACGTCCCCGCGCAGGCCCGCGGCATTGCCCAGCCGGCGCAGCAGCGCGGCCTGCGCGCGGTAGGGCGTGACACACAAGACGCTCAGGCCAGAGCGCACCGCCTCGCGCGCCAGGGACACGGCGAGGTTGGCGGACAGCTCGCGCTGGTAGCCAGAGCCCGTCTCCCCGCGGCCGTGCGTGAGGCGCTTTGAATCTCGCGTGAGGCCGTCCAGCACCACCCAGCCCGCGCGCACCGAGGGGAACGCGGCCACCGGAGCGGGCCGCTCCGCGCGCTGCTTGACGACGTCGCCGTCCTCCAGCGCGCCGCCGTAGCAGAAGTGGCTCACCACCTTCGCGATGTCCGGGTGCATGCGGTGCTGGGTGCGCAGCAACAACACATCCGCGCGCGCCGCGTCCTTCACCGCGTCTTCCAGGTGCGACAGCCCGCTGCCGCGAAGCCACTTCTGCGTGCCCTTGCCCGCGCCCTCCGCGGCGCGGCTCACCGGGCCAATCTGCTTCGGGTCTCCCGCCAGCGTCACTCGCTCCGCCAGCGGCCCCATCAACGCGGTGGCCGCGCGAGTCACCATGCCGGCCTCGTCCACCACCAACCGCGCGAAGTGCCGCTTCCCCTCCAGCTCCGACACCAGACGCAACGCGCGGTGCACGGTGACCACCACCAGCGGGCAGTCCCCCTTCTCCACTTCCTTGAGCGTGGGGTCCTTCACCTTGCCGCGCAGTCCGCGCAGCTCCGCCTGGAGCTTGGCCAGCTCATGGGCGGGGCCGCCTCGCACCCGCTGGAGGATGAGCTCCCGCTCCCGCTCCTCGATGCTGGCGCGCAGCTTGCCACCCTTGGTGTCCTCCAGCATGACGGTGGGCAGCTTCACCAGCGCCTCGCTCGCGCCGGTGCCACCCCGGAAGATGCTGCGCGCCAGGGGCCGCAGCGGAATGGGCTCGCGCTCCAGCAGCGCGCTGACGCGGAGGACCAGCTCGTCCGCGGCGCGGTTGGTGGGCGCCACCGCGAGGATGCGCTCGCCCGGGAAGGCGCGCAGCGCCCGCGCGATGAGGTCCGCCACGGCCGTCGTCTTGCCCGTACCGGGAGGTCCCCAGATGCAGCCCCAGGGCTGGCGCCACAGCCGGTCGGCCGGAATCAGGGCCTCGTCCTGAGGCGTCAGCGTGGCCGGAGGCGCCTCCCCACAGGCGCGGCGAAGGGACTCGGCGAGGGCATCCTGCCGCTCTTCGTAAGCAGAGGCCGCCGCGCACAGGGCCTCGGCGAAGTCGTAGGGCCGATAGCACCAACGGTCCGCGGACAGCGCGCGACGGTCCACGTCATCACCGTGGCTGGGCGCGGCGAACACACGCCCCGATTCGAAGTCCAGGTGGACGACGTCTCCGCCGAAGACGCACTCCTCCCCCAGGAAGCCGAGCACCGAACCTCCCGACCAGTCCGGGTCCGCCGCCGGACGCGGGATGAGCGACAGCACCCCTGGCCCCTGGAGGCTGACCTCGCGCACGTCCTGCAGCAGCTGCGCGCGGTACTGGCTGCGCTCGGACAGCAGCGCCTCCCGCAGGTCCTCCGGCAGATACGCGGGCGGAGCCCAGAGCTCGCGGCGCTTCCCGGTGGCCACCGCGGCGCGCATCGCCTCGCGCTCCGCGGGGCTGACGTCCTCGGGCGCGGAGACATCGCGGGACGGAACGTCCTCTCCGCCTTCCCGCCCCCGCGCCATCCGCGAGACGAGCAGCAACGGATTGGGCGCCCGGGCCACGTCCGACTTCGCCTCGGTGGGCTCGGGGGCCTGGGGAGGCTCCACACGCACCGCGTTCTCGGTGCGCCGCAGCGCCACGTCCTCCTCACGTGGAGACTCGGGTGCCTGGAACGTGTTGCGCCAGCGCGGCACTGCCCCCACCCGCCGGGGCGGAGCGGCTTCGGGCGGCGGCGCATCGTCGTATTCGACATGCAGCTCGCGCGTGGACGCAGGCGCCTGTGAGCCCCCGTCTCCGGGCTCCGCCGCCTCGCCCGCACGTCCCGCCTCCGGCCCCCGCATCATCGGACGCGCGGCCTCCACACCTCGCCGCGCACCGGCCCTGGGCCACCGGTGCCACGCGGGGCCGTTACATCCGGCAGGACTGGAGAAGACGCTGCGGCTGCCATGGCGAACACTCGCGAAACCTACACTTCATGACCTGCCCACCCGAACAGGTCGCCACATGTAAGAGGCCGGCCAAGGTAGGGGAGGCTTGGATCGCCGTCAATGCGCCACACCCAGGGTGCATGCGCGGTGGGTAGGAAGGCAGGCCGCCCCGGTGTACACCCTCTCCAGCCGGGCTTGCTTCCGCGTTCTCCCGATGTTCTGGGTGGAAGCCCCCCGCCCCCCACCGACATGGCCTATTCGACGCGCTACGCCCATCCCTTCCTGCCCACCACCCGTGCCGACATGCAGGCGCGCGGCTGGGAGCAGTGCGACATCATCATCGTGACGGGGGACGCGTACGTGGACCACCCGGCCTTCGGGCCGGTGCTCATCGCGCGCTTCCTGGAGGGTCGCGGCTTCAAGGTGGGCCTCCTCCCCCAGCCGGACTGGCACTCGGCCGAGCCCTTCAAGGCGCTGGGGCCGCCGCGCCTGTTCTTCGGCGTGGCCGCGGGCAACCTGGACTCGATGCTCAACCGGCTGACGGCCCAGAAGAAGAACCGCTCGGAGGACCAGTACAGCCCCGGCGGGCAGACGAACTGCCGGCCGGACCGGGCAACCATCGTCTACGCGCAGCGCTGCCGTGAGGCGTACCCCGACGTCCCCATCATCCTGGGTGGCATCGAGGCCAGCCTCCGCCGCATCGCCCACTTCGACTACTGGAGCGAGAAGGTGCGCCGCTCCATCCTCTTCGACGCCAAGGCGGACCTGCTCGTCTTCGGCATGGGCGAGCGCCCCATCATGGAAGTCGCGGACCGCATGCGCCAGGGCGAGCGCATCCAGGACATCCGCGACGTGCGCGGCACCGCGTACATCATCAACGACGAGGAGATGCGCGCCCTGGAGGCGGACCCGGCCAGGCGCGCCGCGGACCGCAAGACGGTGGTGCTGCCGTCCTACGAGCAGGTCATCGAGGACAAGCACGCCTTCGCGGTGATGAGCCGCGACTTCCAGATGGAGACCAACCCGGGCAACGCGCGTCCGCTGGCGCAGCGCCACGGCAACCGCGCCATCTACATGAACTCGCCCGCGCTCCCGCTGGAGGACGGCGTGGGCACCGCGGGCGCCGAAGGCAAGTCCGTGGCCATGGACGAGCTGTATGACCTGCCCTTCAACCGCGTGCCGCACCCGATGTACCGGGAGCGCATCCCCGCCTACGAGACGGTGAAGCACTCCATCGTCCTCATGCGCGGGTGCTTCGGCGGCTGCACCTTCTGCTCCATCACTGAGCACGAGGGCCGCGTCATCCAGAGCCGCTCCGCGGAGAGCGTGCTGCGCGAGGTCCGCGCCCTGCGCCGCATGGGCGACTTCCGGGGCACCATCACCGACCTGGGTGGCCCCACCGCCAACATGTACAAGCTCAAGTGCAAGAGCGAGGACATCGAGAAGCGGTGCCGCAAGCTGTCCTGCGTCCACCCGGGCGTGTGTGAGAACCTCCAGACGGACCACGGCCCCCTCATCAGCCTCATGCAGGACGTGCGCAAGGAGGACGGCGTCAAGCACGTCTTCATCGCCAGCGGCGTGCGCTACGACCTGGCGGAGCGCTCGCCGGAGTACGTGAAGGAGCTGGCCGCGCACCACGTGGGTGGGCAGCTGTCCGTGGCGCCGGAGCACGTCTCCCCGCGCGTGCTGGAGAAGATGAAGAAGCCCGGCATCGAGAGCTTCGAGCGCTTCCAGCAGATGTTCGCGTGCGCCAGCGAAGAAGCCGGCAAGGAGCAGTACGACATCCCCTACTTCATCAGCGGCCACCCGGGCTCCACGCTGGAGGACATGGTGGAGCTGGCGCTGTGGCTGAAGCAGAACGGCAAGCGGCCCCGGCAGGTGCAGGACTTCATCCCCACCCCCATGGCCATGGCCACCGCCATGTACTTCACGGGCCTGGACCCGCTGAAGATGGAGCCCGTCTACACGGCCCAGGGCCTGCGCGAGAAGCGGCTCCAGAAGGCGCTGCTGCTCTATTGGAACCCGGAGCAGTGGCCGCTGGCGCGAGAGGCGCTGAAGCTGGCCGGCCGCGAGGACCTCATCGGCCGCGGGCCCCATGCGCTCGTCCCGCCGGAGTCGCCCGGGGAGGCCGCGCGCCGGCAGCGTGCCGAGCGCGACACCGGCGCCGGTGCATCCGCGCCGCGTCAGGAGGCCGCGCCCCGGCCCGGTCCGAATGGAACCGCGCGTCCCCGGGCGCGCCGTCCCGGTGGACCTCGCGCCCGCTGAGCGCCCTGGGACCTGGGGGCCCGAACGCGCGGTTGAATAAACCGCCGCGATTTTCGTCGGGCCTCCCACCATGCTCAGCCTCCTCTCCGCGTTGTGGCTCGCCACGGCTCCCGTGACGACCTCGGAACAGCCCGTGGTCCGCCCCCCGCCTCCGCAGTGCGTGTTCTCCCAGGGACGCTCGGTGTGCGGCTACCAGTGCAAGACGACCGGAACACAAACAGCCTGTGCCCGGACGCCCTACGGCATCTGTGAGGTCCTGGTGGGAGGCGTGCACTGTTGGGACCCGCCCCTGGTCGCCATCCAGCACCCGCCCACCACGAGCGCGAAGCCGGAGTGCAAGGAGAGCCGGGGCCAGGTGGCCTGCGGCTACAACTGCCGTCAGTTCAACGGCGAGGTGGCCTGCAACCGGACGCCCTACGGCGTCTGCTCCACGAACTTCAACACGCTGACCTGTTGGGACCCGCCGGACGCCGTCATCCACCAGTACGGCGCGGAGACGCCCGCGCCCCGCTGCCTCAACGCCTCCGAGGACATGGCCTGCGGCTATGACTGCAAGGCCACGCGCACCGAGGTGCAGTGCGCCAACACGCCGGACGGCGTGTGCCGGCTCGACAACCAGCGCTTCACCTGCTTCGACCCGCCGTCGCTGCTGCACTGCGACCACAGCGCGCCGCCGCCGCCCCGGCACTGAGACCACACGTCCAGCGCGTGTGGCTCGGCACGCGAGTCATGCCCGCGAAGGAGAGGCCCAGGCCCCCTTTGCGGCGCTACACGGCTCCGGATAGGGTGCGCCGCCTTTCGCGACATCGCGACACACCCAGGAGCACGAAGACGATGGCCAGGACAACCCAGGAGCAGACCCAGGAGCGCCACGCGTTTCTGCTCGAGCTCTTCCGCCAGCAGCCGGACATCAGCAGCAAGGAGGCGCTGGAGTCCTTCAAGGATAAGTTTGGCGGCACCATCAACATGAAGACGTTCAACCAGCTCCGCGAGCAGGCCGAGGACGAAGCCGCGTCGGCCGCCGCCGCCGCGCCCGCTCCCGCCCCGGAAGTGGAGCCCGAGCCCGAGGCCGAGGAGACCGAGGCGACGGTGGACGACGCCGCCGCCCGCCTGAAGGCCGCCGCCGCGGCCCCCGAGGCCATCAACGGCGCGGCCGGCGCCCCCGCCAAGAAGGCCAAGGCGAAGGGCAACGGCCCGAAGAACATCTTCGTGGACGCGCCCAAGGAGCACCTCACCTTCCTGGAGGGCATCATCCAGCAGTTCCAGGAGGCCGGCGCCGCCAACATCCGCATCGACCACGCCACGGACCGGTGGATGGTCGTCGTGGTGGACGCGAAGTAGCAGGACCGTCCCGGGCCAGGCGGAGTGCCCGCCTGGCTGGGAGGCGCGCCGTCAGCGCTCGGCGGACGGCGCCAGCAGCTCCAGAGGAAGCAGCGCGGAATGGGACAGGCGGCTCACCTCCAGCGCCGGGCCCGCTCCACTCACGCGCGCCCCCTGGAATCCCGTGGTGTCAGCGGTGCCCTCTTCCCACGCCACGAACCAGGCCGCCCCGTCCCACACCACCACGGGCGCGCGTGACGTCGCCCCGGCGGGCAACACGACGGGCACATCGAGCAACTGTCCATCCAGGCTCACCCGAGCGGCCAGCATGCCCGGCGTGCCGGAGAGATTCTCACTCCAGACCGCCAGATAGGCATCGGTGCCCCGCGCGGCGGCGACCGGAGGCTTGTGGCCCCACGGGCGCGTGAGGCGCAGCGCCGGCCTGTCCTTCACCGTGTCATCGTGCGTCACACGGGTCGCCAGGATTTCGTGCGGGCCGAATTCATCCGTGCCTGTCGTCGTGCCCGCGTAGGTGACGAGGAACTTGTGGTCTCCGGCCGCCACGGCGGGCGCGATCTCCTGCTGGAAGTCCCCCGTGGAGATGGTGAAGCTCGATCCCAGGATGCTTCCGTTGTCCCCCACCCGGACACCGCGCACGCGGTGGATACCCTGCCGGGTGGCATCCCAGACGACGAGCGACTTGTTGCCACTGGGCGCCACCCGAGGCAGCGTCTGCTCGTCCGCGCCCGTGGCGATTCCGAAGGCCGCGGGCCCGTCCAACGCGAGGTTCCTTCGGAAACGAGCGCCGTAGACATCGGCGGTGCCGTTCTTGTCGTCCTGCCACACGACGAAGAAGTGGTTGCCCGTCCACGTCACGTCGGGGACGGTTTGAGCGCCCTCACGGACGACGAGCGGGACACCGCCAGCCCCATCCAGCCGGATGCCATCTTTCGTCACCCGGTTCCCAAAGAGGTCCGGCGTGAGGGTCCCACCCCGCTCGTCACTCCAGACGACCAGGAACTCCTTGCCGTCCCAGGCCACGGCCGGGCTGATGGCCATGTTGGAGGCGGAGACGGAGAGTTGCGTGCGCTCGGACACGTCTCCGTCGGACGTCACACGGATGGCGTTGATGATGCTCTCCACATCGCCGACGAAGGGGAAGGCGAGCAGACACAGCTCGTGCGCGCAGGCGATGCCTGGAGGCCCTCGCACCTCATCGGAGCCGAAGACGACGAACCGGCGGCGCACATCTCCGTCGCGCTCCACATGGGCGGCAACCAGACCGGAAGCGCTGACCCAGGTGACCAGGAAGAACTTTCCGTCCCAGGCCACTCGAGGCTGCCCGCCATCCAACCCGCTGCCCGCGTTGATGGGAAAGCCCCCCGGGTCCAGCACCTTCCCCTTGGGTGTCACCCGCGCGCCGAAGACGCCCCCCTCGCGTTCGTCCTGCCAGACGACCAGGAACTGTTTTCCATCAAAGGCCACGCCTTCTCCCGGACGCCCCGTGGGCGGACGCGTCCCGATGTTCCTTCCCATCTCGGACGGTCCGGCCCGCCCGTCCAACGCCTCCCAGACCGCCTCCGGCACGCCCTCAGGCGCGTCGTCCAAGGGCATACCGCAGGCGGACAGCAGCACTCCCAGCAACATGCTGCTCCACCGCGCCACTCGCACAGGCTTCCACTTCCCCTGACGCATACGTTGCTCCCCTCTGGTTCGACAGGCGGCAACCTCAGGCGCGCGCGGTGACGCAACAATCCGCCCGGTGGGGAGGGAAACGCATCCGTCACGGCGCCCTCTCCATCCCGTCGGGTCCCTTCCGGGGCGCCCTCGCGCCAGCGGTTGTCACCGGCCCACCACCTCGCCAACCCGGAAGTGGTCCACGAGGCCTGCCTTGTGGATGAATGGCGCGCGTGATGCGCACGCTCCTCATCGCCTCCGTCCTGCTGGTCGCCACCGCCTGCTCGCGCGCCAGCGCCACGCGTCCTGATTCCGCCGTGGAGCAGCCTGGCGTCCAGGCGCCGCTTCCCATCGAGTGGTCCTCTCCTCTGCACCGAGAGCATCCGCTCACGGGCCGCATCTGGGACGTGAAAGCGGCCCGCTTCGTGGATGCGGACACCCTGCGCCGCTCGCTCGCCCAGGCCCGCTTCGTGGTGCTGGGAGAGCGGCATGACCAGCCCGACCACCACCAGCTCCAGGCGTGGCTCGTCCATGCCCTGACCGAGGGAGGCCGGAAGCCCGCGTTGGCCTTCGAGATGCTCGACGTGGGGCAACAGGCGGCGGTGGACGCGTCACGGGCCCAGGCCCCGCGGGACGCGGAGGCGCTCGCGCTCGCGGTCAACTGGGCGGGCAGTGGCTGGCCGGACTGGGCACTGTATCGGCCCGTGTTCGCGGCCGGGCTGGAGGCGGGGCTTCCCATCGTCGCTGCCAACCTGCCGCGCTCGCAGGTGCGGGATTTGGTGATGCGCGGCCCGGAGGCACTGCCCCCCGAACTGCGCCAGCGCCTGTCCCTGGACACGCCGCTGCCCGAGCCGGTGGAGCAGGCGATGCGCCAGGAGCAGGACGAGGCGCATTGCGGTCATCTGCCCCAGGAGATGCTCGGTCCCATGGTGCAGGCCCAGCGTGCACGGGACGCGCACCTGGCGGACCGGCTGTCGAACGCGGACACGGGCCAGGGCGGCGTGCTCATCACCGGCAACGGCCATGCACGGACGGACCGGGGCGTTCCCGCGCAGCTCGCGGCCCGTGCGCCCGGCAAGGACGTGCGCTCCGTGGGATTGCTGGAGGTCGACCCGAAGCTGCCCGAGCCGGCGGACTACGCGGCCTATTTCGGCGCGCAATCCCTGCCCTTCGACTACGTCTGGTTCACGCCGGCGATGCCCATGGAGGACCCGTGCGCGGCGCTCCTCAAGCGCTCCAAAAAGTAACTCCCGGGGCGCGTGGAGTGACATAGCCAACACGTCAGCAATTGGGCTATGTCGGCGCGCCCATGACGCCCTCGCTCCTCGCCGCCTCGCTCATCATCGCTCTGGGACAGAGCCCGGAGTCCGTCTCCACGGAGCCCGCTGCGTCAAAAGGCTCCTTCCTCCAGACGCGCCTGTCCTTCCTCGCAGGAGACACCGACTTCGGCGCCCCTGATGCCACCACGCGGTTCCACGTCGCGCTGGACGCGCGCACGGCGGAGCTGGCGTCCGGCCTGCGCGCCGAAGCAAGGCTGTCGCTGTTCATCAATCCGGTCGCCGTCTCCGGTACCATTCTTCAGGACAACGCCAGCTTCTTCGGCCTCCGGTACCGGCCTTCCTCCTGGGCGCCCGATGAGCGCCTGGCATTGACGGTGTTCCCGGTGAGCGCCACCCGGCTGCACATGGGCTACGAGAACCCGGTGGCATGGGCACGCATCTCGTCAATCACGCGCTCGGGAGATGACGGCGAACCCGCCGTGGAGCTGCGCCTGTCGCGGCGGAGATGGGATGCATTCGTCGCCGCCAAGCTCCCCAGCATGCAGAACGGCGTGACCCAGGAACTGGAGCGGCGCCTCATGCTCCTGGTGGGTGCAGGGGTGAACCTCTCCCCGGCCTTCCGGGTGGAAGCCGGGGCCGCGAACCTCGACCTGGGCCCCGGGAGCTTGCCCTACATCAGCGGCTCGGAGGGCGACATCTACACGCGCGGCGTGTCCGGGCGAGTGATGTGGCGCCATGGCGTCCCCGTCGGAGCGAACGTCGACCTGGCGCTCTACGAGGGAGACCCGACCTTCTTCGAGCGCTTCTTCGCCCCCGACGTCTATCCCGGTGGCTTTGGAGCCCATGTCGCACTGGAAGGGAGCTACGTCTCCCAGCGGCTCATCGACAGTGAGTCGACCGTGCCGGGTGCCATGCGAAAGCAAGCAGCGCACGCCGCGGCGCTGGTGACTCGGTTCAAGTGGGACCAGCTCCGGCTTCACGCGCTCGCGTACTACAGGACGCCCTCGTTCATGGTGCTTTCTTACCCGGGCTTCTTCCCGACGGGCGGCGCCCTGTTCGAACAGATGGAGGCGCTGGCCGAGCTGTCCGCGACGGTGGGGGCGGATTACTTCCTCCAAGACTGGGGGCTCACGCCCGGCTTCCTCGTCCGCGTCACCGCCCCGGCCACACTGAAGTCGATGGTTCCACTGCCAATGTGGCCACGCATCAACCCCCTCATCGTTCGAGGCACCACCTTGTATTCCTATTTGCCGGAGGGCGAAGACCGGAGCCCCATCCTCACCGCGAAGGCCACCGCCCGGTGGGACCTGGGCGAGGTCGCAGGTGTCCTGGCCGAGCTCTTCTACACACGCGATCCGAACCAGACCACCTACGCGGATGGCGACACGGGCGCAGCAGTGGTCGTCTGGGATTCGCCGGACATCGTGGGCGGCAACCTGTTGCTCCAGGTGCGCTTCTAGGGACGACCGCGCTCACCCACCCCGCAGCACCGTGAGAGCGCGCTGGAAGTCCTCGGGCAATGGCGCCTCGACGCGGACGGGCTGACCCGTAGCAGGGCTCGGCAGCTCCAAGGTGAAGGCATGCAACGCCTGCCGGCCCAACGCCCGTGCCGCGACATGCGCGCGTGCCTCCGGCGGACCGTAGAGTGAATCCGCCAGCACGGGGAACCCGGCCTCGGAGAGCTGCACGCGAACCTGGTGCGTGCGGCCCGTGTCCAGGTCGACCTCCAGCAACGCTGCATCCGCGAAGCGCTCGCGAACCTCGAAGGAGAGCGCCGCACGACGCGCGGAGGGAAC
Organism: Myxococcus sp. AB036A; assembly: GCF_006547355.1. NCBI lineage: Bacteria > Pseudomonadati > Myxococcota > Myxococcia > Myxococcales > Myxococcaceae > Myxococcus > Myxococcus sp. AB036A. Next base: position 19,758 of record NZ_VHLC01000024.1, read on the forward strand.
GCGGGTGGTGAAGCGCCGAGGGTCCGCCGGATCTCTGGAATAGGGCCCCTCCAGGCGGCCCCGCGCGGGCGGCTGCCCCAGCACCAGCGTCCAGTAGCGCTTGTCCACGCGCTTCTCCTGGAAGGAGCGCAGAAGCGCGGCGGCGGCCGTATCCGTGCGTGCGAAGGCCAGACAGCCACTCGTCTCCCGGTCCAGGCGGTGCACCACCCCGGGCTGGGCCAGGCCCTCCACATCGAAGGGCGGCCGCTGCGCGGCGAGCAACCCCACCACGGAGGCCGCGCGCCCTTCCGGCTCCACCACGATGCCCGGAGGCTTGTTCACGATGACCAGGGCCTCATCGTCATGAAGCACTGGCAGCACCGGCCCTTCAGAAGAGGCCACCGGCGCGGCGCGAGGCTCGGGCCTTTCGAGCTCAATCTCCTCACCACCCCACAGCTTGCGCGTGGGCTGGCACTTCTTGCCTCGGATGCGAACCGCTCCCGAATCAATCAGGGCACGGGCCCGCTCCAGGTTGATGCCTGGGACCTGCTTCGACAGGAAGCGGTCGAGCCGCTCACCGGCGGCCTCACGAGGAACCTGGACCTTCTGCTGTGCCATGCGCTTCCCGTCCCTCAACGCGAGGGGCGAGTCAACGGCCTTGGGCACCGTCCCCGCCACGCCACACGGGAGCATGGCTTGCGGACGACGAGGACGGCCCGGAAGATGGCGAAGAATCGACCCGGCCCGGCCCCGTGAATCCGACCTGCCCCACATGTCATACGCCCCACCCTGGCGCCGAGGCAGGCCCGCGACGCACCTGCGCCGCCTGCGGTGCGGACCTCGCGCACGGCGCGCAGACGCGAGGCACACCGCTGGAGCCGGACCTCACAGGTGAATCCCTGGCGGGCTTCCAGTTGAACTCCCGCCTGGGCACCGACGCCACGGGCTGGCTCTACGCAGCGGAAGGCCATGTGGGGCCGTGCGTGGTGAAGGTGATGTCTTCCTCGGTGACCGCGGATGCGGAGGCGCGAGCGCGCTTCCACCGGGAGGCGGAGACACTGCGGAGCCTCCGCCACCCAGGCATCGTCCGCGTCCTGGCGGTGGGCGAGGAGCGCGGCCACTGCTGGTACGCCCTGGAGCCCGCGATTGCGCCCGACCTGGGGACGAGACTGGACCGGGTGAACGCACTGCCCTTCCAAGAGGTGGAGCAACTGGCGCTGCGACTGCTCGATGCGCTCGGCGCCGCGCACGACACAGGGCTTGTCCACGGTGACGTGCGGCCCCAGAACATCCTGCTCGCGAAGGACGGCGCGATGCTGACGAACTTCGGCCTGTCGCTCGTGCCTCCCGGTGCCCATGGCTACCAGGCCCCCGAGCAACGACAGTGGGGCCGCGCCGTCCCGCAGTCGGACCTGCATGCGCTGGGGCGCGTCCTGCACGAGGCGCTCACGGGAGGCATGCCGGAGACGCAGCCACTTCCCCAGGGCGTGCCCCGGCACCTGCGCCGGTTGCTGAAAAGCCTGCTCTCGGAAGCCATCCAGGACCGCCCCGACAGCGCCATCTCCGCGCGGCGACTGCTGACCCAGCGTGCGCCGCTGGGCCCTTTGGCCGTGGGCATCGCCGCGCTGCTGGCGATGCTGATGTTCCTGCTGCTGCGCGCGGCGTGAGCGCCTCCCGCTCAGAGGCCCTGGAGCTGGACACCGGACATGCGGTGCTTGGGCTTGCGGCGGATGAAGCGGTTCGCATCGCCGCGCCGGTAGCAGGTGATGAGGCGCTCCTCGTCATTGAGCAGGACAATCCATCCCCGCGCCTGCCGTGCCACATCCAGGCTCCGCCAGGCCCAAGGCAGCTCCCGCTCCAGCACCGTGACGTGCGTCATGCCCGTCGCCCGGGTCCGGATGCCAAACTCCAGGATGAAGTCGAGCACATCGTCACGAAGCTGCCGAAGCGAGCTGCGCTCGACGAAGTGACGCGTGGCGGAAAACCCAGGGGAAACGGGCGGACGGCAAACGGGCATGGCGTGGACCTCCTGTTGCCAGGAGGCCATTACACATGCCGTTCCAACGCCTCATTCCCAAGATTCCGCGCACTTGGTCGGCTCCGGCACGACGGACGAATGACATTCCGTCAATTCCCGTGCAGGCGTGTGACAGCAAGGCGCGGACGCCCCGACGCCGGCCCTCCCTGGCCGCTCCGGACACATGGTGTAGAAGGCCCGCCATGCGTTCCGTGCCGAAGCCGCCCCCCGGTGAATTGCTCCAGGATGCCACCCGCGCCTACGTGCGCGGATATCGCACGGCGTCCCTCTGCGCCGGCATCACCCAGGGAGGCGTGCATCACGTCGAAGCGCTGCGGAGCAAAGGCGCGCCGCCCTCTGAAAGCGCCCTCTTCGCGCTGGGCGAGCTGACCCAGGTCTTCACGGGGGCCCTCCTCGCGTTGCTCGTGGACCAGGGCAAGGCACGGCTCGACATGCCCCTGTCCGAGGTGATTCCCCGGTCGCTGCTCGCGGATGCCACGGCGGGCCGCATCACCCTGGAGCAACTGGCGACACACACCTCGGGAATGCCCCACCTGCCTCCCAACCTGGAGCAGGACGCCCAGACGATGGAGGACCCCTTCGGCCATTACGACGCGAGACTCTTCGGAGCGTTCCTCCAGACCTATCAGCCGGAATGGCCGCCGCCGCGCCGCTATGCGCCCTCCATCCTGGGCATGGGTGTGCTGGGCCACGCGCTCTCCCGGCGCGCGGGGCTCAACTACGGGCACGCGTTGAGGGACCTGCTCTTCAAGCCCCTGGGCATGGCCGACACCACGCTGCGCCTGTCCGAGGAACAGGAGCCGCGCCTGACGCCCGGCCACACGGCGCGAGGCAAACCAATCCCCCAATGGACCTTCCCCGCACTGCCGGGAGCTGGCGCCGCCTACTCCACCGCTCCCGACCTGCTCCGCTTCCTCGATGCGAACCTCGGACGGGGTGACGCGGGCGTCGTGCGTGCCCTGCAGCTAACCCATGTGCCGCGCGCGGAGGCGAACCCTGGGAAGATGGGGCTCGGGTGGAGCGTGACGCAGGTGCGCGGTCAGCCGGTGGTGTGGCGCTCCTCCGTCATCCGGGGCTACACCAGCTTCATGGGCTTCGCCGCCGGGGCAGACGCGGGCGTGGTGCTGCTGGCGAACCATGGCTGGTCCTTCTTCTCCGCGCTCCGTGGGCGCATCCCCCTGCAAGCCCCAGGGCTCGAGCTGCTTTCCCGCCTCCTCCCGTAGGAGGCCCAGGTTCGGCGCCCGATGCCGGGGTGAGTCCGTCCCACGCGATTGTCTTTCCCTCGTCGGACGCGGCGAAGCGGAACGCGGTGCTGGACTTCGTGGGCGCCCGGAGAATGAGCGCCCGTCCTCAGACAACGAAAGCCTGACTCCAGGAGAGGAACCGTGGCGCGTGCTCAGGGCGAGCGGCGCAGGGGCAGCAAGGCCCGGAGACGTGCGTCCCGCAGAAAAAGCCCCGCCCAGGCGAAAACGCCCACGAGGATGGGGGCGATGAACGGCTCGGACAGACGCACGTGCGTCGAGGTGGCGCCGCCGAGGTAGCCCGTAACGAGGATGGCGCCCAAGACAGCCGTCCGCGGCACCGCGTAGAGCGCCATGCAGAGGAGCTCGGTGATTCCAATGGCCAGCAACACCGAGCCAGGGTAGCCAGACTTCTCGATTCCCTGGATGGCTTCGGGTGACTGCCCCAGCTTCTTCGACGCGCTGAAGACCAGCGTGGCGACGACGAGCCCGGTGAAGATGCGTCCCAGCCAGAGCATCCATCCCTTGGCGACAGGGGCGGACTGCGTGGAGGCCGGGGAGGCGGCGGAGGAAGTGCTCGACATGAGAGAGACGCCCTGGGTGGAAGTGGGACCTGGAAGCCTCGCCGATCTAACGACCCCACACACTTCTCCACAAGGGACGAGGCGCAGCGAACAAACCCATTCGGGAAAGGATGCGCTGTTGACGGAGAGGTTGGCCGCGCGCTCCAATGGCCATCATGGGGGTCGTTCCATGACGTTGCTGAACGAATTGCGCCAGCGCATTGACTCACGCTTTCCGCTCACCGCCTATGCGGACCCAGCGCCACGCGCATTCCAACCCGCCGCCCTGCTGGCGTTCGCCACCCGGGTGACGGATGCCTATGCGGCCGACGCCCGGCACCTTGATGAGGGATGCAGCGACTCCTGGCGAGCCCTGCTGGCCCACGCCTTCGACGTCTACGAAGCCGTCCGGCCCTGCCTGTCCATCCGCTATTCGACGCGCACCGTCTACTCAGGCCCGGAGGACATCGTCGCGGACCTGGAGCGGGGACAGCTCGAAATCAACACCGAGCACTGCGAGCATCCCTTGTGGACGCCGGAGGAGAACTGCGTCTTCCGCATCGTCCATGACGTGATTCCCCATGCCATGTACGCGCGGCCCTTCTCGCTGGAGGGAGAAGTGCTCGCCTTCCATGACCACGTCCGCCGGGCCCCCGCGGAGGCGAAGCTGGCGCTGTTCACCGAAATCTTCGGCTATGCCGCCATCCGCTACTCCACCGGCGTGTATCCCGAAACGCAGAAGTGCATTGTCTTCCCGGAGCTGCTCGCGGACTACGAAACGGGCTTCCTCCCGCCCGCGGGAAATCCCTCCACACAGCCCGGGGCGTAAGCCCTTCGAACGTCAGCGTCAGGTCGTCTTCTTGCGCGCGGTCCGCGCCGCGCCGTGATGCGCTCGCGCAGCCCCGGCTCCGCTCAACGCACCGCGCCGCGAGCCCTTGACGCAACACAGCAAAAACAGGCGACAACTGGCCTCGCCCGGTTTACTGATAATGCAGGAGGCGCCTTGATTCTGGTCTGTGATTGGCCTACGCGTTGATTCGCGGGTCAATCCGCAGTGGACCCGTCCCCCGAACAGGAGCCCCTCCTCATGCGAAACGCTGTCCGGACACTGGTTCTGGCTGTCGCGGCACTTGGCTTGTGGGCGCAACCCGCGCTCGCGAATACCCAAACGCAGACCCGCTATCCCATCGTGCTGGCGCACGGCATGGCGGGCTTCGACTCGCTGTTTGGCGTCTACGACTACTTCTATGGCATCGGCTCCGACCTGCGCGCGGGCGGGGCGACGGTGTACGTGACGAGCGTTCCGCAGTTCAACACCACGGAGCAGCGTGGCGAGGCGCTGCTGGCGCAGGTGAAGGACATCGTCGCGCGCTCGGGCAAGGGCAAGGTGAACCTCATTGGCCACAGCCACGGCGGCCTGGACGTGCGCTACGTGGCGGCGGTGCGCCCGGACCTGGTGGCGTCCGTGACGACGGTGGGCTCTCCGCACAAGGGCGCGGACCTGGCGGACTACCTGCGCGCCAACCTCCGGGGCGGCTCCTTCACGGAGAGCGTGCTGGCCTACTTCGCCAGCAACCTGGGCACCGTCCTGGGGCTGCTGTCGGGGAAGACGAGCCCGCAGGACGCCATTGGCGCGCTGGCGGCGCTCAGCAAGTCCGGCACGGCGGCGTTCAACCAGAAGTACCCGGCGGGCATCCCCTCCAGCAGCTGCGGCCAGGGCGCCGCGACGGGGGCGCAGGGCCAGCGCTACTACTCCTGGTCCGGCACGGACCCCTTCACCAACCTGTTCGACGCGTCCGACTACCCGATGAAGCTGAGCTCGTTCTTCTACAGCGAGGCGAACGACGGCCTGGTCGGCAGGTGCAGCTCGCACTTCGGCACGGTGCTGCGTGACAACTACGACATGAACCACCTGGACGAGGTGAACCAGGTGCTGGGCCTCACCGCCTTCTTCACCAACCCGAAGACGGTGTTCCGCAACCATGCCAACCGCCTGAAGGGGCTCGGCCTCTAGACGGCCGCGCGCGAAGGACCGCCATGAAGAGCCGCGCCGTCATTCCCGTAGCCGCGCTGTGCGCCCTGCTGGGTGCGGGCGTGTTCTCATGGTGGAAGGCCCGGGCGACGCCCACGCCGCCCGGGCCCGCTGTCGCCGCTGTCTCACCGCCGATGCCCTCCGCGCTGCGCGTGGGTACACCGGCTCCGCAACGTGCCGTGCCCACCGCGTCGCCCGCGGACACCACCTCCGCCGCGCCCGCCCTGCCCCCCATGCCGGGCTCGCTCCAGGATACGGAGGAGGATGGCTCGGTGCAGGTGGATGCGTCGGGTCACCTGGTGGTGTCGGCGGACCTGCGGCGCCTGTTCGACTACTACCTTTCCGCGATGGGCGAGGAAGGGCTACCCGTCATCCGCGAGCGCATCCTCGCCTCGCTGCGGGCCAAGAATCTGCCAGCCGCTGCGATGGAGGAAGCCGTGCGCGTCCTGGATGACTACCTGGCGTATCGCGACGCGGCGCGCACCTTCGCGGCGAACCAACGGGGCGCGGAGCTGGACGTGGGCGCGCGGCTGGAGTCCCTGCGCGAGCTGCGCCGCGAGCACCTGGGCCCCTGGGCGGAGGGACTCTTCGGTGACGAGGAGCGGGTGGACGCGGTGTCAGTGGAGCGGATGAAGCTCCAGCAGGACACCACGCTGTCGCCCGAGGAGCGCGAGCGCCGCATCGCCGCGCTGGATGAACAACTCCCCGCGGAATACCGCGCCAGCCGCGACGAGGCGCTGCGCCCCCTGCGGCAGCAGGCGGTGGAACGCGAGCTGGTGGAATCCGGTGCGTCGGCCGAGGACCTGCGCCAGCACCGGCTGACCACCGTGGGCGCGGAGGCCACCGAGCGGCTGGAGGCCATGGACCGCGAGGAGGCCGAGTGGAAGCGGCGGCTGGCGGAGTTCCGTTCCCGCCGGGAGGCGCTAGGCCAGTCCGAGCCGAACCCCGCCGCGCGTCAGGCCGCCGTGCAGCGGCTGCTGTTCGACTCCTTCACCCCGGAGGAGCGCTTGCGGGTGGAGGCCCTGGACGCCATCGACGCGGCGGCCAGAGCTCCCTGAGCCTCACAGCACCGGGGCGTGAGCAAGCGGGTGCTCACTTCCCAGGGAAGGTGTCGTACTCCACGAGGCCCGGAGTGATGTCGTAGTAGTCCCCCTTGCTGCCCAGATAGATGTGCGCCTTCTCGCGGATGCCGGTGGGCGACTCCAACGTCCCGGCGCAAATCGACATCTTCGCGGAAGGCGCTTCATCAAACAGCACACTGGAACCGCACTCGACGCAGAAGCCGCGCCGCACCGTGGGCGAGACGGTGTGCCATTTGAGGCCGTGCTCCTCCGTGAGCCGGAAGCCATCCCGGTCCACGGCCGCGTAGGCCCCGACGTGCCCATGCCATTTGCGGCACTTCGAGCAATGACAGTACGTCACCGCCGTCAGCGGCGCGTTCACCTCATACCGCACCGCTCCGCAAAAGCAGCCACCCGTGTTCTTGTTCATGCGCTCGTTCTACAACACACACCACGAGCGAGTGCGAAATTCATGAACAGGGTTCAATCGTCATCATCATCGTCTTCGTAGTCCCCGTCCAAAAAGCCAGCGGCCCGCTCCGGCGACGGCACGTTGAAGGTGCAGGTCAGCTCACTGCCGTCCCTGTAACGGTAAACGAAGCGGCCCGCGGCCAGGTCATCATTCACCGCGTCCAGGGTCACCGAGCCCGCCACCGGCATGCCCGTCGTTTCGGGAAAGCCCGTCGTCGAGTGTGTCGCCACGCTGGCGAGCCAGTCCACCACCAGCGAGTCCGCCGCTGGCACCAGCCGCTGCCCATCCTCGTTGGACAACGCCACCGTCACCGGCCCGCCGCTGACGACGGCCCCATTCACGAGCCGGATGTCCACGCCGAACCTCGTCATACCCGCGGTACCCTTGGGGTCGTAGCTCAGGTCAATCCAGGTGCCGTGCTGCCCATTCCCGCCGGAGCCATTGCGGATCCACCGGGACATTTCACCATCGATGGGCCATTTCACTCGGGTGCCCAGGAGGGTGCCTTGGCATTCCCCCGTGGCGTCGGTACCGCAAGCCGAGGTGAGCAGGGCGATGGCAATGATTGGAATCACGACACGCATTGAAAATAGAGGCATGGGCGTCATCATAGATGCGACCGCCAGTCCTTCCACAAAGCCCACAGCCGACGTCCTCCATCTTGGACAACACGTCGCGTCATGACGACCGCAAGGGATTGCCTCTCACGGTTTGTGTCCCCCGCCCCCGGGCCGTTCGTCCCCACCCGCGTGCAGGGCATCCCTGTCGCCAGCTGGAGACACTGTCACAGGGAGAGTACCTGCGGGTCCTGGGCACCGACAGAAGGGCCGTGCGGACTGGGAGCAGCCACCGCGCCCGCGTGAGTCCGCGCTCGGCCATGGGCCGGAAGGCACGGTGGCTCATCGCGCAGTGGGTGAGTCCGCGCGCGGATCCTGAGATAGTCGTCCCCGTATGAAAATCTGGGTCGATGCCGATGCCTGCCCGGGCCCCGTCCGGGACATCATCCTGCGCGCTGGCCAGCGCGTGAAGGTTCACACCGTCTTCGTGGCCAACCACGCGATCTCCCTGCCCCGGCTGGCCTATGTCTCCAGCGTGCAGGTGGGCGCGGGCCTCGACGTCGCCGACCGGCACATCGCCCAGCAGGCACAGCCGGGAGACCTGGCCGTCACCCAGGACATCCCGCTCGCCGCCCTGCTGGTGCCCAAGGGCGTCGTGGTGCTGGACCCGCGCGGAGAGGTCTTCACCGAGGAGAACGTCGCCGAGCGGCTCTCCGTCCGGAACTTCATGCAGGAGCTTCGGGAGAGCGGCGTGACGACCGGAGGCCCGGACGGCTACTCGGCACAGGACCGGCAGCAGTTCGCAGGCGCCCTGGACCGGGAGCTGACCCGGCTGGTGAAGGCGGAGCCCAAGTAGAACTCGTCCAATCCTCCCGAGCGCGCCGGAGGCATCCTCCCGGCATCCCCCCCACCCAGGAAGGTGCTCCATGAACAACAAGAACCCGTCCTCCTCCGCCGCGACGCTCCCCGAGGGCCCCCGCCTCTCCCTGGCCCTGGTGACGAAGGACGCGCCCGCGGCGCTCGACTTCTACACAAGGGCCTTCGGCGCGAAGGAGAAGTACCGGCTCACCGAGCCGAGCGGGCGCGTGGGCCACGCGGAGATGGACCTGGGCGGCGTGACGCTGATGCTCGCGGACGAATACCCGGAGTACGACATCCTGAGCCCCCAAAGCCGCGGGGGCACGACGTGCTCGCTGAACCTCCGGGTGGATGACGTGGACGCCGCCGCCCAGCGTGCCATCGACGCGGGCGCCACCCTGGAGCGCCCCATCCAGGACGAGTTCTACGGCGAACGCTCGGCGCACCTAAGAGATCCGTTCGGCCATCGCTGGGCCCTCAACGCCCGCATCGAGAACGTGTCCCCCGAGGAGATGCAGCGCCGCTTCACGCGGATGCTCCAGGGCTGAGGCTCCGGCCTACTTCCCCAGTGACTTCACGAAGTCCGCGCGCTTCTGCACGGAGTCCTCGCTGTCCAGGCTGAAGCTGCGCGCGAGGCTGAAGTCCTCTCGAAGGAACGTGGCCGTGTCCTCGGCCAGGGCCTGCACGGCCTTGCGCCGCTTGGGCGCCAGCGGCTCGAAGGTGTGGAACACCACGTCGTCCGCCTTCGGGTCGAACTCCCACAGCCCCACCAGCCGCTCCGCATCCAGCACGGGGCGGACGAAGATGTGGGCGGCCTCGCCCAGGGTGCCGCCCTTGGCGGAACCCCACGTCGGAACCGCGATGCCATGGTGCTTGGGGTCCGTCACCCAGGCGGGCCCGCCATGCGACGAGACATACAGGTCATGCGCGGGCAGCAGGGACACGGACGTGGCCGCGGGGACCTTTTTTCGCAACTCAGCGAGGGCGTCCTCGGGCACATAGGCCGCCTCCGAGTACCCCTCCACGGCCACCGGCACCAGCCCCGCCCGCGCCACGGCTGCCTTCGCGTCCCGCTGCGAGAAGGCCGACCACGCCGCGAAGTCCTCCACCGTCGCCGGACCGAACTGGCGGAAGAAGAGGGCCGCCAGCCGCGCGTTGCGCTCCTCCGCCGCGGCGGGCACCTTGGCCCCGATGAAGGGGTTGCGAGCCGTCAGCCGCCACAGGTAGCGCTCCGTATCCAGCCGCCCGCCTTCGGTGCGGCGCTCCACCTTGCCCTCGAACTCCAGGTGGCGCAGCGCGGGCGGCAGCGTCGAGGACAGGCCCACCTTCTTGCCCACCTCGCCCAGGCTGCGCACCACGCCCGCAGGCATCGCCTTGCGCAGCGCGTCCGTGGACAGCGGCCCCTTGCGCAGCGCCACCAGCGCGGCCTCGGCCACGTCCGCCAGCTCCTTCGCGTCCAGGCCCACCTTCTCGTGCTCGCGGTCGGCCCGCTTGCGGTACGCCTCCTCGGCCACTCGCATCACCAGGGGCACGTGGACGCGAGGCACCAGGTAGATGCAGCCACGCACCGCGGGAATCACCTGGAGCTGGGACGCCTCCGCCGCCGCATCCAGGTCCGCCCGCCGCAGCCCCGGCACTCGGGCCCGCACCGCCAGGTACACGTCCACGCCACCCAGCGTCCGCACCCAGCCCGTCGCGGCGACCACCTCTTCCAGGCTCCCCTTCAGCGGCTCCGCGAGCCCCTGCGTCCGCAGCCAGTGCGCACGGGCGCGGGCCAGGGTGATGCTCAGCGCGGAATCAGCGGATGCGGCGACCTTGCGAGCCATGGTGTCTCCTCCTCCGCTCCCTCTAGTGCGACGGGCCCCGGCTCCACCAGGGGCACCGCGTGAGAAAGCAGCCTGAACGGAGCGCGAGACTGTGGAGCCTGGAACGCCCGGCCCCGGGTGGACGCGTACACCCCTGGCCGCCCCAGGGCTTCTGGATTACCTGGAGACCATGCCTACCCTCGTCCTGGTCCGACACGGTCAGTCGCTGTGGAATCAAGAGAACCGCTTCACCGGCCTCGTCGACGTCCCCCTCACCGACCAGGGGCGCCAGGAGGCCCGGCGCGCGGCGGAGGCGCTGAAAGGGATGACGTTCGACGTCGCCTATACGTCAGCGCTCATCCGGGCGCAGGAGACGCTGTCCATCCTCCTGGACTCGTTGGGACAGCAGATCCCCACCATCCGGGACGCCGCCCTCAACGAGCGCAACTACGGCGACCTGCAGGGGCTCAACAAGGCGGACGCCGCGAAGCGTTGGGGGGACGCGCAAATCAAGGTGTGGCGCCGCTCCTTCGACGTGCCGCCCCCCAACGGCGAGTCCCTGGAGATGACGGCGGAGCGCGTGTTGCCGTTCTATGAGCGCGCCATCGCCGGGGACCTGCGCCTGGGGAAGAACGTGCTGGTGGTGGCCCACGGCAACTCCAACCGTTCCCTGGTGATGAAGCTGGACAAACTCACGGGAGAGCAGGTGGTGGGGCTGGAGCTGGCCACCGGGGTGCCGCTCGTCTACGAGATGTCGCCGGACGGCGAGGTGCTGTCAAAGCGCACCGCGTCCCCCTGATTCAGGTGAAGGCACAGGGGGACTATCCATCCCCCTGGAGTCATGGGATACGCACGGCGGCGCGAGGACGGCTCAGGCCGCTCCAGGGGGAACTTCCGTGGTCCGGAGGCAGGCTGCACGCCCTACCGCGTCCGGTTGAATGGAACCGGCCCCGGCGCGTCAGATGCTTCGAGCACATGAAAGGACGCTCCCCATGAAGGCCCTGATCACCTCCCTCGCTCTCCTCTTCGCCCTTCCCTCTCTGGATGCCCACGCCCAGGCGGAAATGCGCCGTCCGCCCAGCCCGCCGCCGGGGCAGCAGATGCCGCAGCCGCACCATCCGCACCAGCCCAACTACCCGCCGCAGCACAGCGGCAGCCAGGTGGTGGTGGACCGGCGGGAGTTGAACGAGCGCCTGGACCGGCTGGAGAAGCTGCTGAAGGAAGCCGAGCAGCGGATGAACCGGCAGGAGCGCAACAAGTTCCGCAACGCCAAGGAGACGCTGAACTCCGTGCAGGACCTGGTGAACAGGGCGCCGCTGCTGGCCACCGTCCTCCCGCCGCCGGCGCCGATGCCGCCCCCGCAGCCGGTGGTGCGGCCCATCTCGGACAGCGAGCTGCGCCGCATCCACTCTTCCATCTCCCTGCAGACCTTCGCCGAGGACAAGATGCGCGTGCTCGTCTCGGCGGCCCAGCACCACTACTTCCTGGTCTCCCAGGTGGGCCAGCTCCTGGGCAACTTCCAGTTCACCCAGGACAAGCTGGCCGTGGTGCGCGAGCTGAAGCCGTACATCCTGGACCCGCAGAACAGCCACACGCTCTACAGCCACTTCACCTTCTCCAGCGACAAGAAGCGGCTGGACGACATTCTCTCGCAGCGATGAGCCGCGCGGGCTGACAGGCAGACAGCAGGACTCCGGGCGTCGCGGGAAGTGCTTCCGCAGCGCCCGTCGCGTTCTAGAACGAGCACACCGGCCCGCGCGGGAAGAGACGCCCCGCCGGGACGGGCGTGAAGGCGCGCTCCATGGCCTCCGCGGCCTCCGCCAGCGAGCCATGCGACGCCTCGATCCGGGCGAAGCGCGTCCGCATCCGGTCCAGGATTCCCGCGGGCAACAGCCGCCGCGCCATGGGGAACACCTGCGCTTCCTCCACCGCGGTGTGCCCCCGGTACAGGCGCAACCAGTCATCCGCCGCGTCGAGCATGCGCGCGGGGTCCGTCTCCCCGCCCCGCAGCATCGCCTCCGCCGCGCAGAGCATGGCCACCGCGTGCTCGCTGCCGGTGCCGTGCTCGCCGGACACCTGGGCCAACAGCCCGGGCGCCAGCGGCAGCCGGTGCGCCACCATCGTCTGGAAGAGCACCATCTCCTTCGCGTGGTGGCTGCCGTCCACGAAGGTGAGGAAGAAGTTCGCGGCGCGAAGGAAGAGGGAGGCCGAGACGAACTCCCCATCGCGGCCCTTCGCCACCGCCCGCTCCAGGACGACCAGCACGCGCTGGATGTGGCGGTGCTCCTGGTTCAACACGTCCAATGCATCCATGACCGACCCCTTCACACCGTGCGGGAAAAGCGGGGGCGCTCCGTCCCCGCGAGATACGCGTCGAACACCATGGCCACGTTGCGGACGAAGAGCCGCCCCATGGGCGTCAGCTCCAACTGCGAGCCGGTGCGCGTCACCAGGCCATCGGCCTCGAACGCGCGCAGCCGCTCCAGCTCCGGCGCGAAGTAGTCGGCGCCGTCCGCCCCCAGGTCCACCCAGAAGTTGCACATGAGCCGGGTGATGACAGCGCGGCGGCGCTGGTCGTCCGCCGTCAGGGACAAGCCCCGCTCCGTGGCCAGGCAGCCCTGGGAGACGCGCTCGTAGTAGCGCGGCAGCGCGCGGACATTCTGCGCATACGCGCCATCCACATCGCTGATGCCGGTGCTGCCAATGGCTACCACGTCCGACGCGGCCTTGACGGTGTAGCCCTGGAAGTTGCGGCCCAGCCGGCGCTCGGCCTGCGCGCGCGCCAGCTCGTCCTCGGGCACCGCGAAGTGGTCCATGCCGATGGGCCGGTAGCCCGCGGACACAAAGGCCGAGTAGGCGGAACGGAACAACTCCAGCTTGGCGCGCCCGCTGGGAATGGCCTCCGCGGGCATGCGCCGCTGGTGCTTCAGCACCTCGGGCATGAACGCGAAGGAGTAGACGGCCAGCCGGTCCGGCCGCATCGACAACACCGTGTCCAGCGTGCGGGCCCACCCCTCGGCGTCCTGGTGTGGCAGGCCGTAGATGAGGTCGAAGTTCACGCCCTTGAAGCCCAGCAGCCGCGCGTGCTCCAGCAGCGCCCGCGTCTCCTCTGGGGACTGGATGCGGTTGGTGGCCTCCTGCACGCGCGCGTCGAAGTCCTGCAGGCCCATGGACACGCGGTTGAAGCCCAGGCTCCGCAGCAGCGTGAGCTGGCCGGGCGTCGTCACGGCCGGGTGGATTTCGATGGCCACCTCCGCATCCGACGCGATGCGGAAGCGACGGGTGAGCGCCGTCCACAGCCGTTCGAGCTGCCGCTCATCCAGGAAGGTGGGTGTACCCCCACCCCAGTGAATCTGGGACAAGGAGCGTCGGCAGCCGAGCCGCTGCACCACCAGGTCCAACTCCATCTCCAGATGGTCGATGTACTGGTCCGCCGCGGCCCGGTCCCGGCTGATGACGACGTTGCAGCCGCAGTACCAGCAGAGGCTGCGGCAGAAGGGCAAGTGCACGTAGAGCGACAGCGGCTCGGCGTGCTCCCGGGAGCCTGCACGCTCGAGCCGCTCCACCAGATGCTCCGGACCGAAGTCCTTCCGCCACTCGGGCGCCGTGGGGTAGCTGGTGTAGCGAGGGCCGGAGACGTCGTACCGGCTCAGCAGGGCTTCGGGTGGCGTGGGGACTTCCTGGCGGGGGGGCTCCATCTCACCGCTTCACCATTCCAAGCCTCGTGCCAGGAGCATCCAAGGCGGGACGGGGACGGGAACCGGCGAGGATCGCGCACGATTTGCGACTCCCCCCAGGCCCTGTGCAAGTCCTGCACAAACAAACGGATGTCCCGAACTTCAGCGCCACGAAGGACGCATCGGCTTCCCAATTGGGACGTACCACCTGCCACAACAGGAGCCAGGTTCACAGCACACCCAAACTGGATCTTTAAACCGCCGCAACAACAAACACAGTCCACACCTCGCTCAATCCATCAAGACTCAATTCAAATCCTTCCCACACGCAACCATCATTCGACAATTCAAACAAAAACCAATAGACAAGAATTGCCTGCCAAGACGGGCCCGGAAGCAGAAACCATCATCCACTAGCGAAACGAGACCCAACATGAAGCGTGCGTCAACTACGTTGGCAGCAGCATTTTGCATTGCACTCGGCATGACGGCGTGTGGCCCAGGTTCCGCCCCGGAGGGAACGCCGGAAACTTCGACTGAGTCGAACGAAGTAAGCGCCCAGGCCTGCTCCCTGCACGGATGGTGGACGTGCCCAGACGATGGCACCGAGTTCCCATGGGACTCCGAAACGTGCTTGGTCCCGGCCACGAAGACGAAGGCCTATATGCGAACTGCCTGCGAGAGCTACTGCACCGCGACTTGTGTGGCCACGGACACGGACACGGACACCTGATTGCCACTGGGCTTTCAGCCGCCATGAGCGGTTTGCCCAGGACCGGATGAACCACTGTCCACCGTGAGAAGCCGAGCCAGGTGACGTTCTTCATCGACGTCACCTGGCATTTCTCTATCAAATCATGTCAACCGCCCTTGGCGGCAGGCCCTAGGAAGCGGGCCTCCATGCGCTTCACTTCACCTGAGGCCGCGTCGGCCACCTCGACGGTGAAGTGGAATGGGAGCTCCGTCCCGCTGCGCTCCACGGTGATGAACAGCGGCACTCGGAAGCTCTCCAGCGAGGCGAGCGTCACCTGCGCCTGTGGCACCACCACCTTCGCGGGCACGGGACTGTCCACGCGGATGGTGAGCACCGTCTCGGAGGGGTTCTTGTTCACGAGGTGCAGCTCGAACTGGTTCCGTACCGTGCCCTGCTCGACGACGTAGGGCATGCCCTGGAAGCGCAGCAGGTTCGCCTCGAAGGGCACGCGCCGCACCAGACTCAGCGTGAAGCCCACCACCGCCACCAGCATCAACGCGCCGTAGATGAACAAGCGGGGCCGGAGCACCCGCCGTGGCTGCCCGTCCAATCCGTTGAGCGAGTCATAGCGGATGAGCCCACGCGGCCGGCCCAGCTTGTCCATGACGCCGTCGCACGCATCCACGCACTGCGTGCACGCGAGGCAGTCCATCTGCAAGCCATTGCGGATGTCGATGCCCGTAGGGCACACGGCCACGCACTTGAAGCAGTCCACGCAGTCGCCGCGCGGAGGTGGGGCCGGGACACCCGGAGCGGCCTTGATGAGACGGCCCCGGGGCTCTCCGCGCCGCGTGTCATAGCCGACGATGAGCGAGTCCCGGTCCTGCATCGCCGACTGGAGGCGGCCATACGGGCACACCACCACGCAGAGCTGCTCACGGAACCACGCGAAGTTGAAGTACAGCGAGCCCGTCACGGCCATGGCCCAGGTGAAGGCCACCGGCGAAGCCACCGGGCCGTCGGCGACCATCGCGACGAGCCCTCCCGCCGAGACAAAGAGGCTCAACGCCGCGTGGGAGATGAGCAGCGACACCGCGACGTACGCGCCATGCTTGAGCACCGCCCGCGCCACTCGCACGGGCGTCCACGGCTCCTTCGCGGCCTTCAGCCGCCGCTCCCGGGGCCCGTCTATGAACCGCTCGATGGGACGATAGAGCGCCTCCAGGAACACCGTCTGGGGACACGCCCAGCCGCACCACACGCGCCCCAGCCACGCGGTGAAGAACAGCAGGCCGAAGCCCACCGACGTCAGCAGGAACAGGACGCGCCAGAAGTCCTGCGCGTTGTACGTGCCCCCGAAGAGGTAGAAGCGGCGCGCCGCCACGTCCAGGTGCACCGCCGGGTGGCCCCCCACCTCCACCAGTGGAAGGGCCAGGTAGATGGCGATGAGGACCGCGAAGCCCACCCGCCGCCGATTGATGAACCGGCCGTGCACGTCCGCCGGGTGGAGCGCCAGCCTCGAACCATCCGCGTGGATGGACGTGAGCTGGTCGATGCGCGGGCCATCCCGCTGCGGTGCCGCCGACATGGCTGCTTCCTCTCCGTGAGCTACGGCTGCTCGGGTTCGCCCTGCGGCTCCTTGCCGCCAGGCGCGTTGGTGCCCTTGAGCGTGAGCAAATAGGCGGTGACGGCCTTGACGCGCTCGGCGCCCAGGGTGCGCTCCCACGCGGGCATGCCCTTGGCCACCACGCCGTCCGCCACGACCTTGTGGATGGCCATGGGGCCGCCACCGTGCATCCAATACGCGTCCGTCAGGTTGGGGCCGATGGAGCCCTGCCCCTGCACGCCGTGACAGGCCGCGCAGTTCGCCTGGAACACCTGCTTGCCGCTCTCCAGGGAGGCCGGGTCCTTGGCCAGCGCGAGCAGCATGCTGTCCGACGCCGGCGCGTTTCCGGACGCGCGCTTCGCCACCTCCGCGGACTCAGCGGCGTACTCACCGAGCTGTCCAGGCCCCACCTCGGCGATGTGGTACCAGAACCAGTACCCCGCGCTGAAGATGATGGACGTCCAGAGGATGAACAGCCACCAGTTGGGCAGGTGGTTGTCGTGTTCCTCGATGCCGTCATAGACGGAGTGCACCAGCGGCTTGTCACTGCTCATGGCGGCCCTCCCCCTGCTCGCTCAGCGGCATCCGCGCGAGCGCGTCGAAGTCCCCGCTGCGCCGCGCCATGAACACCCAGGCGACGACGCCGAGGAACACCGCGATGAACAGGACCAAGGCGAAGAGGGGCAGCTCGGTGAGCGACATCCCTTGATAGAATTGCTTGTACATCAGCGGCCCTCCTCACTGGCGATGGTGGCGGCAGGCAAACGGTCCGGCGGCGCGGGAGCCTTCTCCGGCGGCGCGGGCAGGTCCTGCGGCCCACGGCCCAGGCGCTGGAGGTAGGAGATGATGGCCACCATCTCCGAATCCCACGCCACCTGGACGCCCTGCGCCGCCAGGTCCGCGGTGATGCCCTCCGCCTGGGACTTCTGTCGCGCCTCGGCGCTGTCCACGTCCGCGTTGCTGTACGGCACGCCCAGCCGCTGCATCAGCGCGAGCTTCTTCGGCGCGTCCTTCACGACGATGCGCTGCTCGGCCAGCCACGGGTACGGCGGCATGTTGGAACCGGGGCTCGTCGCCCGAGGGTCCATCATGTGCGTGTAGTGCCAGAGGTTCGGGTACTTGCCGCCCAGCCGGTGCAGGTCCGGGCCCGTGCGCTTGCTGCCCCACTGGAAGGGGTGGTCGTAGATGAACTCCTCCGCGCGGGACACGTCGCCGTAGCGCTGCGTCTCCGCCACGAAGGGGCGAATCATCTGCGAGTGGCAGGTGTAGCAACCCTCGCGGACGTAGAGGTCGCGCCCCTGGAGCTCCAGCGGCGAGTACGGCTCCTGCGCCTGGCCGTGCGCCGGCACCGCCTGCTTGAGCATGATGGTGGGCAGCAGCTCCGCCACACCGCCAATCAGGATGGCGATGAGCGTGAGCACGGTGAAGGCCAGCGGCTTGCCCTCAATGAGGCCGAACCACGACGGACGGCCTGCTTCACGGTCCCTGCGGGTGACAATCCAGGCGAACTCGCCCAACGCGATGATGGCGCCCATCAGCACCACCGCGCGGACCGGCTTCGCCCAGCCGAGGAACATCGTCACGGTGAGGATGGCGATGGCGAACACCAACGGCCGGCCCGTGACGACCTGCACCCAGCCAGGCGTCGGGGCCTTGG
The DNA here is from genome assembly GCF_006547355.1 of Myxococcus sp. AB036A. Classification (NCBI taxonomy): domain Bacteria; kingdom Pseudomonadati; phylum Myxococcota; class Myxococcia; order Myxococcales; family Myxococcaceae; genus Myxococcus; species Myxococcus sp. AB036A. The sequence goes on from NZ_VHLC01000024.1 coordinate 37,998, forward strand.
CGGGGACGGGCTCGGCGACGGGCGTGGGCGGCTCCACGACGACGGTGGTCTCCCCGTCCACGGCCTTGCCGGCGCGGGCCGTCTTCCACAGGTTCCACGCCATCATGATGAAGCCCACCAGGTACATGGACCCGCCGACGAAGCGGACGATGTACATGGGCCGGATGGCCAGCAGCGTCTCCACGAAGTTCGGGTAGAGCAGCGTGCCGTCAGGGTTCGCCGCTTGCCACATGAGGCCCTGCGTGACGCCGCTGATCCACATCGACACCATGTAGAGGAGGATGCCCACCGTCCCGAGCCAGAAGTGCGCGTCCGCCGCCTTGGGCGAGTGCAGCTTCGTGCCGTACAGCCTGGGCACCAGCCAGTAGAACATGCCGGCCGCCATGAAGCCGTTCCAGCCCAGCGCGCCGCTGTGGACGTGGCCGACAATCCAGTCCGTGTAGTGGCCCAGCGCGCTCACCGACTTGATGGACAGCAGCGGCCCTTCGAAGGTGGCCATGCCGTAGAAGGTGACGCCCGCGATGAGGAACTTGAGGACGGGGTCCTCACGCAGCTTGTACCAGGCGCCCTTCAGCGTGAGCAGGCCGTTGAGCATGCCGCCCCACGACGGCGCCCACAGCATGACGCTGAAAATCATGCCCAGCGACTGCGCCCAGTCCGGCAGCGCCGTGTAGAGCAGGTGGTGCGGACCGGCCCAGATGTAGATGAAGACCAGGGCCCAGAAGTGGATGATGGACAGCCGGTACGAGTACACCGGCCGCTCCGCCGCCTTGGGCAGGAAGTAATACATGATGCCCAGGATGGGCGTGGTGAGGAAGAAGGCGACGGCGTTGTGGCCGTACCACCACTGCACCAGCGCGTCCTGGACGCCCGCGAAGACGGAGTAGCTCTTCATCCCCGACAGCGGCAGCGCCAGGCTGTTGACGATGTGCAGCACCGCCACCGTGACGATGGTCGCGATGTAGAACCAGATGGCGACGTAGAGGTTCTTCTCGTGGCGCTTCGCCAGCGTCCAGAAGAAGTTGATGGCGAAGACGACCCAGATGACGGCGATGGCCACGTCGATGGGCCACTCCAGCTCCGCATACTCCTTGGAGGTGGTGAAGCCCAGGGGCAGCGAAATCGCCGCCGCGACGATGATGAGCTGCCAGCCCCAGAAGTGGATTTTCGAGAGCAGGTCCGACGCCATGCGCGTCTTCAACAGACGCTGCGTGGAGTAGTAGATGCCCGCGAACATCATGTTGCCCACGAAGGCGAAGATGACCGCGTTCGTGTGCAGCGGGCGCAGGCGGGAGTAGGTCGTGTAGGGGATGCCCAGGTTCGCCTGCCACCAGGCGAGCTGACTGGCCGCCAGCGCCCCTACGGCCATTCCCACGATGCCGAACAGCACCGACGCGATGATGAAGCGCCGGACCGTGGTGTCGTCATAGATGATTCGTTGCTGATGCACGGCTTCACTCCTGGGAAGCGGAGGACGGGGGCTCGGGGGCGCCAGGCGCCGGACGGGCGCTGTCGTCTTCGAGCGGGAAGAGCGAGAGCCGATCGGCGTGCTCGTGGTCGCGGTGGCGCACGCTGTAGACGAACAGCAGCACCGAACTGGCGACGAGCATCAGGCTCACGAAGACCTGGAGGATGAGGACGTTCATGCCGGCACCTCCCGAAGCGGCGGCGTGGGCGAGGCGGCAGCGCGCTCGCGTGAGGCGGACAGCCACCACACCGTAAGGAGCACGGTGGCCAGACTGGTGGCGGGCATGGCCACGGCGGCGCGCAGGGGCGTCATCCAACCCGCGAGGCACACGGCGACGGCCACCACGTTGTAGCTCACCGCCAGGACCAGCAGCCGGCGCACCACCTGGCGCAACCGGGCCGACAACCGCAGTGCCTCGCGGATGGCGCCCAGACCTTCGCCCAGGAGGAAGAAGTCGCTCTTGCCGGGCATCACCGGCCGGTCGATGGCGGGTGTACCCGCGCAGAGGGCTCGCTCGAAGGCGAGGCTGTCGTTGACGCCGTCACCCAGGTACAGCGTGTCCGCCGCGTCCAGCTTCGCGACGGCCTCCGCCTTGTCCTCGGGACGCTGGCCACTCAGGGTGCGCTGGGTGGGGATGCCCAGCGCGGCGGCCATGTCACTCACGCGGCCCTGGCTGTCCCCGGAGATGAGCCACACCTCGCGGCCCTCTCCCTGGAGCGCCTGGACCTCACGGCGCGCGTCGGGACGTACCGACTCCCGGAGCTGGAAGAAGGCCACTGGCACGCCGTCACGGGTCAGCACCGGGCCCGCGGCGAGGCCCGAACCGGAGAGGAGGACCTCCACACGCCCACTCGGCCTGGAGTGGCGGCTCGCGGGGCTGCCCCATGCACGCGACGCGCCATCCGTAGGCTCGCGGTCCGGCTGCCCTGTCTCCACCCCACGCGCCTCGGTGGCCCAGTCCGCGCGGCCCAGCCGCCAGCGCACGCCTTCTCGATTCAGCTCGAGCCCCTGGCCCGCGAGCTCCGACACACGCGCCTCCGAGTCGAAGCGCGCGCCTTCCCGAGCCAGCGCGGCAGCGAGGCAGCGACTGGCGGGGTGGTTGCTGCGCGACACCAGGTCGAAGGCGATGTCGCGCGACGCGGGCGTCAACCCCGCCACCGCGGCGCGGTCCACCAGCTCCAGCCGCCCCAGCGTCAGCGTCCCCGTCTTGTCGAAGAGCACCTTTCGCACGCGCGGCAGCCGGTCCAGCAGGTCCGTGCTCCGGATGAAGAAGCCGCCGCGGCGCAGGCGCGCCTGGACCAACTCGTAGGCCAGCGGCGTGGCGATGCCGATGGCGCACGGGCACGTCACCACCAGCAGCGCCACCGCCACCTCCAATGCCTTGTCCGGCCCGGCGGGCCACCACAGCGCGAGCCCCAACGCGGAGACGAAGAGCACCGTGACGACCCAGCGGCGCGACACGCGGTCCCAGAAGCGGGTGTGTAGCGCGGGGCCCCGCGCGTCCGTGGGCGCCCGGCGGAGCAACGCCACCAGCGGCGAGTCGGTGAACGCCTGCTTCGCCTGGACACGCACGGCCTCGCGCCCGGCGTTGAACGCGCCCGCGGGCAACGCGCCGCCCTGCCCCACCGCGCGCTCGCCGGGCTCGCCCGTAATCCAATCCGTGGACACGCGGGCCCCCGAATCGAGCAGCACCGCGTCCACTGGCACCAGGTCCCCCGGCGCAATCACCAGCACGTCGCCGTCGGCCACCTCGGCGGCGCGCACGGTGGCGAGGCGTGCGCCCTCTTCCCTGCGCACGAAGAGCCCCTCCGCCCCGTCGTCATCCAGCAGGAAGCGCCGGTTGCGCTCCAACACACGTTGCTGGAGCCACCGGCCCACCAGCATCAGCGTGACGAAGGTGTTGAGCGTGTCGAAGTACGCCAGGTCGCCGCGCCCTCCGCGTGCCTGCGCCAGCGACATGCCGAACACCAGCAGGATGCCCAGGGCAATGGGCAGGTCCAGGTGCAGCACGCCGCGGCGCAAGCCCTGAAGCGCGGAGCGGAAGAAGGGCCAGCCGCCCACCACCACGACCGCGGACGACAGCCACAGACTCAGCCGTGTGAAGAGACGGAAGACATCGCCATCCTCCGGCGTGAGCCCCACGTAGAAGCTCACCGAGAACAGCATCACGTTCATCGACAGCGCGGCGCAGATGCCCAGGCGGATGGGCAGGTCCAGGCTCGTGCGCTCCGGGCGCTTGCGGCTGGGTCCGAAGAGGTAGCCAAAGCCCTCCACGCCGCGGAGGAACTCCGCCACGTCGAAGGCGCCGCGCCGCCACAGCATCCGCACCTTGCCCAGGGCCGGGTCCACCGTCAGCCCCGCCCCGCCCGGCTGCCGGCGGAACAGCTCGTTCATCAGCCACACGCATGCGGCGCAGTGGATGCCCTGCACGTCCAGTTCGAGCGCGCACAAGGGGCCAGGAGTCGCCTCCGCGCGGCTCATGAGCGGCTCCAGCCACGCGAACGCGCGTTCCTTGCGCGGCTCAGGCGCGGGCGCCGTCTTTCCTTGCGCGAGCTGGTAGTAGCGCGTGAGCCCCTGCTCCACGAGCAGGCCGTGCACGGCCTCGCACCCCACACAGCAGAAGTCGCGCGCCGCGCCCCCAGGAGGAACGGGGCTGCCGCAGTGAAGACAGGCGGCCGGAGCAGGCTCCGATGTCGTGGGGGCAGGCATTCACGATGTCACCTTGCGAACGGCATGCCTGTTGCGATGCACCGCGTTCATGTCGCCCGAACCGGCCGCACTCGCCTCGCTGCTGCACACCTCCGAACCCACCGTCATCGCCGGCGCCCTGGGCGCCTTCGTGGTGGGGCTCACAGGGAGCGTGCATTGCCTCCTCATGTGCGGACCGCTGGCCTGCGCGGGTCTCCCCAGCGTGCCAGGCCCCGAGCGCCGCCGGGCCGTCGTCGCCTACCAGGGAGCGCGCCTGGGCGCGTATGCCCTCGTGGGCGGCGCCCTGGGCATGCTGGGTGGAGGCGTCACCCAGGCGCTGGCGGTCTCCACCCGCCCCTACCTTCCCTGGCTGATGGCGCTGGCGCTGGTCGCGTCCGCGCTGGAGCTGGGCAAGCGCCTGCGCCCGCTGCCGGGCATGGCGAACCTCGCGCGCCATGTCACGCGCTGGGGCGCAAAGTTTTCGTGGACGGGCCGCGCGAGCGCAATGGGTGCGGTCACACCGCTGCTGCCCTGTGGCCTCCTCTATGGCGTCTTCGCGGTGGCGCTGGCGAGCGGTTCGTTCGGAGGCGGAGCGCTGGTGCTCGCCGCGTTCGCGCTTGGCGGCCTGCCCGCCCTGCTGGGGGCGCAGCTTCAAGCGGCGCTGTGGAAGCACCGCCCGAAGTGGATGTCCCTGCTGCTCCAACGGGCGGTGCCGCTGGCGGCGGCGGCGGTGCTCGTCTACCGCGCCGTGAGCGTGAACGCCGGCGGAGCCAGTTGTCACTGAGAAGGGCGCGGGCGTTCCGGGCGAAAGTACCGAGCCGTCCGCGCCACGAGCTCAGCGCAGCGCGGCTACGGCCTCGAGCGCGGAGGGCTCGCCCGCGACGAGCAACGCGTCGGAAGGGGTGAGCAGCCGGTCCGGGTCCGGCACCGGGAGCATGCGGTCCTGGAGCACGTCATGCACGGCCACCACGTGCACGCGGTAGCGCTGCGGCAGGGCGAGCACGCGCAGGCTCTTGCCATACCATGCCTCCGGCACTGGCATCTCCTGAAGACCGAACTCCGTTCCCAGCTGCACGTACTGAAGGAGCCGGCCACTGGTGATGCGGCTGGCCAGCCCGAGGGCGCTCTCCCGCTCGGGGAAGATGCTCTCGGTGGCCCCCAGCGCGTTGGCGATGCGCGCATGGTCATCCGACCGGACCTTCACGTAGATGTCCTGGATGCCCGTGTCCCGCAGGGCGAGCAGCGCGAGGATGCTGGCCGAAAGGTCCTCTCCCGTGGAGATGATGGCGGCGTCCGCCCCCCGCGCGCCCACTTCCTCCAACACCTGGCGCTGCGTGGCGTCTCCCACCATGGCCTTGGATACGCGCGCGCCCAGGGCGTCAACCACCGTCGGGCGCGGGTCGATGGCGATGACGTCATGCCCCTGCTCATGTAGGCGCGCGGCGATGACCGAGCCGAAGTTGCCCAGACCCACCACGATGATGCGCTTCATCCGTGCTCCTTAACCAACGATGAGGTCCTCTTGCGCGGGGCGCACGTGCCGCAGGTGCGTCCGGGCTCGGAGGCTGAGGGCGGCGAAGAAGGACAGCGGCCCCAGCCGTCCCACGAACATCAGCCCGATGATTAGCAGCTTGCCCGCCACGCTCAGGCTGGGCGACATATCCATGGTCAGCCCCACCGTGCAGAAGGCGCTGACCACCTCGAAGAAGACGGGCAGGAAGCTGGCGCGCGCGGCCTGCACCGACTCCGCTCCGCGCCCCTCCGTGAAGGAGAGCACGAAGACGGCCGCCGTCATCACCCCGAAGGCGATGAGGGCCAGCGACACCGTGCGTTCGATGGTCCCCTCCGGGATGGCGCGCCCATGCAACTCGGCGTGCCGGCGGCCCCGGATGCGCGTGAAGGCGAGCGCGCCCAGCACCGCCAGCGTCGTCGTCTTCAAGCCCCCGGCCGTGGAGCCAGGACTGCCCCCCACCACCATCAGCAGGATGGTGAAGAAGCCGCTCGCGTTGCTCACCTCGGAGTAGCTCACGCTGTTGAAGCCCGCCGTGCGCGCCGTGGCGGACATGAACCAGGCGTTGGCCACCCGGTCCACGTAGCCCAGGGGCGCCAGCGTTCCCCGCCACTCGAAGAGCGCGAAGAGCACGGTGCCGCCCACCAGCAACACCCCGGTGACGAGCAGCGCCGCGAAGGTGTGCACACTCATCCGCCGGGAGCGCTGGTCGCGGCTGCGCCACCAACGCAGCGCCTCCTCGCTCGACAGATAGCCCAGGCTCCCCATGATGATGAGGAAGGAGATGACGAGGAGCGTGAGGGGCTCCCGGTTGAAGCCCACCAGCGAATCACTGAACGTCGAGAACCCGGCGTTGCAGAAGGCGCTGACCGAATGGAAGACGGCGTGCCAGGCCGCCTCCTTCCAGCCGAAGCGCGGCAGCCACAGCAGCCACAGCAACAACGCCCCCAGCGCCTCCACCCCGAAGGTGAAGCGCGCGACCCGCAGCGTCAGCGACACCACGTTCTGCCGGTGCGTGTAGTCCATGGGCGCACCGACGATGACCTCGCTGCGGAGGGAGAGCCGCCGGCCCAACGCGCCGATGACGAGCGTGGTGAGGGTGACCAGCCCCAGGCCCCCCAACTGGATGAAGACGAGCAACCACAGTTGCCCCCAGCGGGTGAAGGCCGTCGCGGCGTTCACCACGGAGAGCCCCGTCACACACACCGCGCTCGTCATGGTGAAGAGCGCGTCGAGAAAGCCCAGGCGCGGGCCCGTATACAACGCCGGGAGCCAGAGCAACCCCGCCGTCCCCACCGCGATGAGGACCGCGAAGGAGAGCGCCAGCAGCGTCGCCGGTGAGATGGAGAACCAGCGCAGCCAGAGCCAGCGGAGGGGTGAACGAAGGAAGGAGTCCACGGAGCTGGGGAGACCATCCACCAAGTCGGGGCGTTCCACCAGTTTCCCATGCTCGAACCGGGCCTCGGAGGCGCGCCGCGGGGCTCAACCGCCGCGTCGCTTCGCGCCACGCCGCCCGTTCGAAGCAGCCGGTTCCTTCGGCAGGTGCCGCAATCCCATCCACCCGAGCGCCGCGACGTGGCGCGCGACGTGGTCAATCGAGAAGGAGCGCCCATCCTCCGCCCACCACTGCCCCACCTGCGTCACCATGCCCACCAGCGCGTTCGCATAGATGGGCGCGACCTTGGGGTTGTAGCCAGCGTGCTCGAACTCGCTCTTGAAGATGTCCGAGACGCGCAGCGCGAGATCGTCGATGACGCGCGTCAGGCCTCGCCGTCCAGCCGCCAGCGGTGAATCGCGCGTCATCACCGCGAAGCCCGCGGGCTCCTCCTTGGCGTACGTCATGAAGGCCAGCACCGCCCGCTCGAACCGTTCGCGGGGCGTGCCCGAGGCGATGCTCTCCGACACGCGCGTCACCAGGTCATCCATCTCCCGGTCCACGATGGCCGCGTAGAGCCCCTCCTTCGCGCCGAAGTGTTCGTAGACGATGGGCTTCGACACGCCCGCCTGATGGGCCACCTCCTCAATGGAGGTCGCCTCGTAACCCTTCGAGGCAAACACGCCTCGCCCCACCGCCATCAACTGGACCCGGCGGTCGGCACCCGAGAGTCGCTTCTTCGTCGCCACGTTGACCTCTAACCTACCCAACAGTAAGTTACCCAACCGGAACCTACCAACTGGTAACTCTCCGGTGGAGTTGGAGCCCCTCATGTATCCCGTCTCTCGCCGAGCCGTCTTGTCCGACACAGCCGAGCTCAACGTCCTCGCCGTCCTCGAATCGGGGGGCCGGTCCTGAGCGCCCAGGCCGCGGAGAAGCCGAAACTGCGGGGGGTCCTGCATCAGTTCGCCGCCACGGGTGCGCTGGGAGCGGGCCTGGTGCTCGTCTTGATGGCCCCGACCGACCGGGCCGCGGCGGCCGCCGCCGTGTTCGCCGTCAGCCTGGTGGTGTTGTTCTCGGTCAGCGCGACCTACCACCGGGTGAACTGGTCCACGCGAGGGAGGACGTGGATGCGGCGCATGGACCACGCCTCCATCTTCATCCTCATCGCGGGCACCTATACGCCCGTCGCGCTGCTGGGCATCTCCGGGGCCGCGGGCAACCGCCTGCTGCTCCTCATCTGGGCAGGCGCGCTCGCTGGAGTCCTGCAGTCGCTGTTCTGGATACAGGCGCCCAAGGTGGTGACGGCGGCGTTGGCCGTCGCGGTCGGCTGGACGCTGGTGCCGTACTTCGATGAAGCACGGCAAGCCCTCACGGGCAGCAACCTGGCGCTCATCCTCGCGGGGGGCGTCGCCTACACGGCGGGCGCCCTCGCCTATGCCCTGAAGCGGCCGAACCTCCGGCCCGGCGTCTTTGGCTACCACGAGCTGTTCCACGCCCTGACGCTCGTCGGTGCGGGGCTCCACTTCACGGTCGTCCTGCGGCTCGTCCGCGCCGCGACCCTGTAGACACAGGAATGCCAGGGTCAGCGTTCTGACCTCCAGACAACATGGGCCGGCCCGGCCGGCCGCTTGACTAGAATCTAGCTCTAGAATCAGATTCTAGTCATGGAGCGTAAACGTCGCAGCGCGACTGGCGAACAGAGCCGTCGTGCCATCCTGGATGCCGCGCTGGATTGCTTCTCCCGGCTGGGCTGGGCGGCGACGACCATCGAGGACATCCGCAAGGTCAGCGGCGCCAGCGTGGGCAGCGTCTACCACCACTTCGGTGCGAAGGAAGGCATCGCGGTGGCGCTCTACATCGACTGCCTGCGCCTCCATCAGGAGTCGTTGCGGGGGCGGCTGGAGCGGAAGCACGACGCGGAAGCCTTCGTGCGCACCATCGTCACCCACCACATCGCCTGGTCCCGGGAGCACCCGGAGGCCGCCCGCTATCTCCTGCGCATGCGCCGTGAGGAAGCCGTGGCCGCGGCCGAACAGGAAATCCAAACCGCGACGGGCGACTTCATCCGGGAAGGCTTCAGCCGGATGAAGGCCCATGCCCAGGCGGGCGAGCTGCTGCCACTGCCTCCGGCCGTCTACATGCCGCTGATGCTCGGCCCCGCCCAGGAATTGCTGCGCGCCTGGGCCAACGGTCACGTGGAGCTCAAGGCCGGCATCGAGAAGGTCCTCGCAGATGCCGCCTGGCGATGCCTGCGTCCGGAGACAGCCCCCTCCAGGAAGGTGCCATGATGCAGGATGACGCCCTGCCCTCTCCCGTCGCGACCGCCTCACCGGAGGTCGTCCGGATTCCCGCCCGAGATGGGCTCCCACTGGCCGCGACGGTGTACCCGGGGCTCCAGGACAATGGCGTGGTCGTCCAGATCAATCCCGCGACGGCCGTGCCGCGCAGGTACTACGACGCCTTCGCCCGGTTCCTCTCGGGCCGAGGCTTCACGGTCGTCACGTATGACTACCGGACCATGGGGGACTCGGTCGTCGACGCGTCCCTGCGCAACCAGGCCCGCTTCCAGGACTGGGGCGAGCTGGACACGCCCGCTGTGCTGGACTGGGTGACGGCGCGGTTCCCCTCGCACCGGCTGGCCGTCGTGGGCCACTCGGCGGGCGGTCAGATGCTGGGGCTGGCGGAGAACGCCTCGCGCATCCAGTCCGTGCTGATGATTGGCTCACAGCACGGCTGGTGGCGGCACTGGCCGCTCCGCCAGAGGCTGGCTTTGGCCGCCATCTGGTACGTCGCGCTGCCCGTCTCCGTCGCGCTGCTGGGCTACTTCCCTGGCCGCGCCGTGGGCTCGGAAGACCTGCCAGGAGGCATCGCGAAGCAGTGGGCGCGCTGGTGCCGCAACCCACACTACGTCTCCGATGACAACGGCGGGCCGCTGAGGCCATACAACGACCGGGTCCGGGCACGCATACGGCTCTACAGCTTCTCCGACGACGCCATCGCGCCGGAGGCCGCAGCGCGTGCGTTGCTCGACTACTACCCGAACGCGACGCGCGAGCACCTGCACCGCACGCCCGCGGAGCTCGGCATGAAGCGCATCGGCCACTTCGGCTGGTTCCGCTCCAGCACGCCCGAGGCGGTCTGGATGGAGGCGGCGGATTGGCTCGAACAGACGAAGTGACTCCACCACCCAATGAGGGACTCATGAGCAACTTCATCACGGAAGAGACCGAAGGGTTCGTGCGGAAGATTGGACTGAACCGCCCTGAGAAGCGGAACGCGATGAACATCGCGCTCATCGAGCAACTCTCGGGTGCGCTGGGGCGGGCCGAGGCCGACGAGAACGTCCGGGTGTGCGTGCTCTTCGCTCACGGCACCGTGTTCACGGCGGGGCTGGACCTCATGGATGTGTTTCCCAGGCTGGGTGACGCCCAGACGCTGTTCAGCGCGGCGGGCATCGACCCGTGGGCCACGCATGGCCCCGCGAGAACGAAGCCGCTCATCATCGCGGTGCATGGCAAGTGCCTCACGCTCGGCATCGAACTGATGCTCGCGGCCGACATCACGGTGGCTTCCGAGGACGCCACCTTCGAGCAGATTGAAATCGACCGAGGCATCTTCCCCTTCGGCGGGGGCACGGCCCGGTGGGTGCGGACCATGGGTTGGGGCAACGCGATGCAGTACCTGCTGACGGGCGATGCGCTCGACGCGCGTGAAGCGCACCGGTTGGGGCTCGTGCAGCGTGTCGTCTCGCGCGAGGCGCTGATGGAGACGGCGATGGGCCTCGCGGCCCGCATCGCGTCGAAGCCGCCCCTCGCTATCAAGGCGACCATCGAGAGCGCGCGGACGGCGGTCCTCGAAGGGGAGCGCGCCGCGGCGGCAAAGCTCCTGCCGGCCATCCAGCAGCTCGCGACGACCGAGGACGTGCAGGAGGCGCTCTCCGCCCACTTCGAACGCCGGCCCGCGACCTTCCGAGGCCGATGACTGTCTCAGGAGACCCGGAGCATGCCAGCGCATCCAGAGCCCCATCACGGGGAGCCCACCTCGCTCCGCGCGTCCGACGGATTCTCGCGCTGCGCGAGCCTCTTTGCCGCCACAGCGCCCCTCGCGGACGCATCCGCGTCCCGGGCGCGACCGGCCCGGAACGGCTTCGAGACCTTGGCCTTCGACTACCGAGGCCTTGGCCGCTCGTCGTCGTCGCCCACCCGTGCGGCGGCCATGCGCTGGGGCTCATTCAACATGCTCGGCCTGAACAACGTGCGCCCCGTGGACGCCCCGCGCCGTCATCGACCCGATGCGTCCTGATGCAGCCCCGGCTCAGGCCTGCTCGGTGCGCAGCGTCACCGGATGCTCCTTGAGCCATGACTGGCAGCGCTCGATGCGCGCGGCGGCGGCAGGCAGGCCCATGCTCAGCAGCAGCGCGCGGTAGGGCTCGAAGGCCTCCGGCGTCCACGCGGTGAGCGCCTTGAGGTCGGCCAGCGCCACCATCTCCTCGGGCGAGCGCCCCTCTGCTTCCTTCCGTGCCGTGAGCAGCGCGGCGAGCGTCATCCGCGCGGGCTCCGCCTCGAAGGCGATGGCGGCATCCATGTACGCCGTGCGGGTGGCGTCATCCGCGGCCGCATCCTTCGCCTTCTCCCGCAACCGGTCGAGCAGCCCCACGAGGAAGTCCTCGTCGAGCGCGCCCTTCACCGCGCGCATCAGCGCCGTCACCGCGTCCCGGCGCACCGAGGGCTCCGTGCCCGTGGGCAGGGCCTTCAGCGCCTGCATCGGGTCCCAGAGCGCGCACGTGAGCCACAGCTCCTCTTCGGGCGAGAAGACGGCCGGCGTCGTCGAGGCCCGCAGCCACGCCTCCACGCGGGCGGCGCGCTCCTTGGCCTCGCGAGCGATGCGCTCGGCCAGCTCCGGGTCCTCTTGCACGTACTTGAGCAGCGCGCCCACGTCGCCGCCGCGAGCCTGTTGGAGCGCGGCCTTCGCCTCGTCGGAGAGGGACTCCTCCTCGAGCCCCTTCACCAGCGCCTCGTACTTCTGGGACAGCTCCTTGTGCCTGGCGCTCCACTCGCGGAATTGCACGTCGAAGACGACGTCCAGGACGGGGATGTCCTCCGGCCGGGCCTTGCCCATCCGCTTGGACGCGGAGGCCAGCAGTGTACCCACGCCGATGGCGCGCCGGTCCTCCGCGGACAGGCCGGGCGTGGACATCTTGGACATCAGCGCGGCGCCGAGCGCCTCCAGGAATGCAGGCGTGCCGAGCGCGCGCACCGTTCCCACCAACAGCTCGCGACGGGCGCTGGCGGCGTCCTGCTCCGTGTTCTCCGAAAGGCGGGCCAGTTCATTCCCCACGTGCTCGGAGAAGGCCTTCACATCGAAGCGCAGGCCCGGCGCCGGTCCCCAGTCCGTCAGCAACTCCGCCAGCCGCTCCAGGGCACCGGACAGCTTGGACACATCGGGGTCGCCCAGCACTTCCATCGCCGCCTCGAGGTCGGCCCTGGCAGACGAGGCGGGGGCGGCGGGCGGCGCGGCGCGTGCCCGGTCCTCGGCGGCATGGCAGACCTTGTACTTCTTGCCACTGCCACAGGGACACGGGTCGTTTCGGCCGGGCTTCTTCGAGCTCAAGAGGTCCTCAGGGGGTCGCGCAGGCGACAAGGAGAGTCCACGACGGGGCTAGGAGTAGGCATCCCACCGGGCGGGAATCAAGCAGCGCCTGCGTCGAAGGCGGCACGCTCCGCCTCCGAGAGGTCCAGGCCCTGTGCGCCGCCACGCTCTTGCGCCCGGATGCCCGCCTCCAGCACGGCCTGGACGGCCACAGCCTGGATGGGCGTCACGGGGTTGGGCGCCCCTCCCAGCAGGGCATCCCGGATGCCCGCATAGTACTGGCGGTAGTCCCCTGCCGAAGCGACGGTAGGCGCGCCATCCCGTCCAGGCGCCGGGGCCTCGCCCCACTCCGCGCCTTCTGGAGACTCACCCATCACCAGACGTGGCACCTGCGGCTCCCTGCCCAAAGTGAGCCACGAGCCCCGTGAGCCATGTACGGCGAAGCGAGGCATCAGGGCCGCGATGAGCATGGAGGCTTGGAGCACCACCTGCCGCCGTGGATAGACGAGTGTGTACTGGAACCAGTCATCGACGAAGGCGCCCTCGCGCAAGACCTCACGCGTACCGGACACCGACTCCGGCAGTCCAAACAGTTGCAGCGCCTGATCGACGAGGTGCGGCCCCAGGTCGAACCACACGCCCGCGCCCGGAACCATCTGTTCCCGCCACTGGGTGCGGACCTCCGGGCGGAACCGGTCGAAGCGCGACTCGACGTGAGCAACGTGGCCCAGGGTGCCTTCCGCCAGCAGCGCCTTCAACGCCAGGAAGTCGGTGTCCCAACGCCGGTTGTGGAACACCGAGAGCAGCAGGCCACGCGACTCCGCCAGGGCCCGCAACGCGCGGGCCTCGGCCAGGGTGATGGTGAAGGGCTTGTCGACGACGACGTGCTTTCCCGCCCGGAGCGCGGCCTCGGCCAGCGGGGCGTGTCGGTCATTCGCCGTGGCGATGACAACCAGGTCCACGTCGGCATGTGTGGCTCCGTCCTCGTGGGAGCCGCAGAGGGTGACGTGTGGCAGCGTGGACCGCACCGCCGCTTCCTGGCGCGAGGCGACGACCTGGAGCACCAGCCCGTCCACACCTTGAATCAGCGGAGCGTGGATGGACCTGCCCGCGATGCCGTAGCCCAGCAAGGCCACTCGGAGGGGGGCTCGTCCAGGAGGGGAGAAGGCCATGTCGCACCCTACCCTGGAAAGGGCAACGCCGCCCGCCGAGGAGGACGGGCGGCGTCGCGGTCGGGAGCGGGCTTCCGGGGAGGCCTCGGCGCCGAGGCTTCCACCGCTCCCTTTCTCTGGAACAGGCTCAGGTGTGGTGGTGCAGGCTCTCCACCAGGTACGGGTCACCCACCGGCACCATGGGCGTGGAGCGCACGGTGCGCGTCACCGCCAATGTGAAGAGCGCCGCCATTCCCACGAAGCCGGCGAGCTCGAACACTCCCAGGGCGACACCGTCAGGCTGACCGCCAGGCACCACCATCAGGTACAGGTCCAGCCAGCGGCCTACCAGGAGGATGGCGGCCACCCGCAGCAGGTGCGACGGATTGCGCTTCGCGGGCCTCGGCAGCAGCAGCACGAAGGGCAGCGCCCAGTTGAGCGCCACGTTCACGTAGAACGCCACCGCCCAGGTGCCGTGCAGCCGGGTGACGAAGTAGACCGTCTCCTCAGGGATGTTCGCGTACCAGATGAGCAGGAACTGCGAGAACCACAAATAGGCCCACAGCGTGGCGAAGCCGAACATCAGCTTGCCCAAATCGTGAAGGTGGCTGGTGTTGAGCTGCGGCAGCGCGCCCGCGCGGTGGAGCAGGATCGCCGTCACGGTGATGGCGCACACCGTGGAACTGAGCAGGCCCGCGATGTTGTAGAGCGCGTAGATGGTGCTGAACCAGTGCGGCTCCAGGGTCATCAACCAGTCGAACGCGGCCAGACAGAAGGTCAGCGAGAAGAGCACCAGGAACACCGCCGACACCGTCACGTTGCGCCCGGCCAGCTCCAGGGAGCGCTCCGCGTCCTGCCGCAGGGAGATGCGCCGCAGCATCCACGTGAAGCCCACCCACAGCGCCAGCATCACCACCATGCGGACCGCGAAGAAGGGCACGTTGAGGAAGGCTGCCTTCTCGTGCAGCAGGTGGTCCGTCTCCATGACACCTGGCTTCGCCCACGGATACAGCGTGGACACGAAGGGCAGCAACGCCAGAATCGTCACGGCCCCCCAGGGCACGTAGGCCGCGAAGGCCTCGGGGATGCGCTTGAACACGGTGAACCAGCCCGCGTTGGCCACGTACATCAGCGCCAGGAACACCGCGCCGCCCAGGCCCAGGCAGAGGAAGTAGAAGCCGCTGGTGAGCAGGCTCGTCAGGGCACGCTCACGCGCGATGGCCAACCCCGCCACCAGGATGCCCAGGCCCACGCCGGCCAACACCTGCGCCGCGCGGTGCACGGCGGGAGGAACCTCGAAGCCACTGGTCGAAACAGCGGCGGCCTCATGCGTCGAAGCGCTCATGGCACGTCCTTCCGCGCCGTCCGCGCGGGGTCCTGCAAGGTCCGGACATAGTGGACGATCTTCCACCGGTCCTCTGGAGCCACCTGCGAGCCATGGGCCGGCATCAGCCCCTGCCCATGGGTGATGATGTGGAACACCTGCCCGTCGGGGAGCTGCTTCGCGCGCTCCGCCAGCAGCGACGGCGGCATGGGGAAGCGGGCGGTGACGAGCCCGTCTCCCAGGCCCTCCGGGCCGTGGCACGGCCCGCAGTAGCGCGAGAAGGTCACCTTGCCCCGCGCCAGGACCTCCGGAGAGGCCGGGTACGGATTCTGGAGCTCCCGCCCCGCGCGCGCCGCCTCCTCGGCGCCCGCGGCCAGGTGCAGCGGCTGATACCCACGCGGCACCGTCCCCTTCACCGGCGCCAGCAACGTCTTGCCGTCCACGGTGACGGGGTTGGCCGCGAAGGTGTCAAACGGCACGGACGACACCATGTCCGGCGCGTATTCGAAGTTGGGCCGCGTCTCGTCCTGCTCGCAGCCCGCGACGGTCAGACTCAGGACCACCACGCCCAGGTGCAGCCTTCTCACGACGCCACCTCCTCCAGCAGGTCCGTCGCCACCGCGCCGTGGCGGCGCATCAGGTCCTCGGCCGCGTCCAGCTCCGAGGGGGCCTCGCGCGGCGTCACCGCGATGGCGAACCGGTCATCCGTGACACGCGGGAGCACCGAGCGGCGGCTCCCGGGGAAGAGCTTCGCCCGCGCCAGGAAGGCCGCCACCGTCGCCAGCGCCGCGAACAGCACCGTCAGCTCGAAGGTCACCGGGATGAACGCGGGGAAGGAGTTGAAGGGCTTGCCGCCCACGTTGAGCGGCCAGCTCACGACGCTGGTGTAGTACTGGAGCGACAGCGCCAGCGTGCAGCCCAGCAGGCCCGCGCCGAAGCACACCCAGGTGAGGCGGCTGGGCTTGAGGCCCATGGCGTCATCCAGCCCGTGCACCGCATACGGCGTGTACACGTCGTGGAGGACGAAGCCCGCCTCCCGCACCGCCCGGGTGGCGTCGAGCACCTGCGCCTCACTGTCGAAGTAGCCGATGAGAACCGGGGCACTCATACAGGTGCATCCTTTCGGGTGGCGATGGCCAGCGGCACCGGCGACGCGGGCCGGTGGGCCACGGGGTGCGGCTCCTCGGCGACGGGCTTCGCGGGCGGGTGTGGCTGCGCCGCATGGCCGTCACGCGCGAAGCCCAGCACGCTCTTCACCTCGCCGATGGAGATGATGGGCAGCACGCGGACGAAGAGCAGGAACAGCGTGAAGAAGAGACCGAAGGTGCCGATGAAGGTCCCCACCTCCACCATCGTCGGCGTGTACATGGCCCAGCTCGACGGCAGGAAGTCGCGGTGGAGGCTGGTGACGATGATGACGAAGCGCTCGAACCACATGCCCACGTTGATGACCAGCGACAGGACGAAGATGGCTGCGGGCGAGGTGCGAATCTTCTTGAACCAGAAGAGGTGCGGCGACACCACGTTGCACGTCACCATGATCCAGTACGCCCAGGCGTAGGGACCGAAGGCGCGGTTCATGAAGGCGAAGCGCTCGTAGGGGTTGCCCGAGTACCAGGCGATGAAGAACTCCGTCGCGTACGCCAGCGACACCAGGCCACCCGTGACGATGATGATTTTCGTCATGTTCTCCAGGTGGCGCAGGGTGATGAGGTGCTCGTAGCCCAGCACCACGCGGGTGATGATCATCAGCGTCAGCACCATGGCGAAGCCGCTGAACACCGCGCCCGCGACGAAGTACGGCGGGAAGATGGTGGTGTGCCAGCCGGGGATGACCGACGTGGCGAAGTCCATGGAGACGATGGTGTGCACGCTGAGCACCAGCGGCGTCGCCAGACCCGCCAGCAGCAGGTACACCGTCTCGTAGCGGCTCCACGTCCGGTTCGAGCCCGTCCACCCCAGCGACATCACCTTGAAGACGGCCTTGCGAATCCCCGCCTTCGCCCTGTCGCGCACGGTGGCCAGGTCCGGAATCAGGCCCACGTACCAGAACACCGCCGACACGGTGAAGTACGTGGAGATGGCGAACACGTCCCACAAGAGCGGCGAGCGGAAGTTCACCCACAGGCTGCCGCGGTCGTTCGGATACGGCATCACCCAGAAGGCCAGCCACGGCCGGCCCATGTGGATGAGGGGGAAGAGCGCCGCGCACATCACGGCGAACAGCGTCATCGCCTCCGCCGCGCGGTTGATGCTGGTGCGCCACTTCTGCCGGAAGAGGAAGAGGATGGCGGAGATGAGCGTGCCGGCGTGGCCAATGCCCACCCAGAACACGAAGTTGGTGATGTCGAAGGCCCAGCCAATCGTCTTGTTGAGGCCCCACACGCCGATGCCCGTGGCCACCTGGTAGCCAACGATGCCGGCGCCCGTGCCGAGCACGGACACCGCGATGCCAAAGGCCACCCACCACTTCCACGTGGGGGCCCGCTCCATGGGGGCGCAGATCTCCTCGGTGAGCTGGCCCAGGGAGCGCGGCTCGGTGACGAGCGGTTCGCGCAGCGGGGACAGATGCTGGTTGCTCATGTGCCGCTTCCCGACCCGGTGTTCCGGATCTTCGTGAGGTAGGTGATGGACGACCCGATGTTCAGCTCCTCCAGCAGCCGGAACGCCCGCCCGTCCTTCGCCAGTCGCGCCACCTGGCTGTCGGGGTCGTTCACGTCACCGAAGTGGATGGCCTTCGCAGGGCAGCTCTGCTGGCACGCCGTCTGGATGTCCCCGTCACGCAGCGGGCGGCCTTCCCGGTTCGCGGCGGCCTTGGACTCCTGGATGCGCTGTACGCACATCGAGCACTTCTCCATGACGCCCCGGCTGCGCACCACGACGTCCGGGTTGAGCACCATCCGCTCCAACGGCTCGGCGTGCTCGTAGTCGAACCAGTTGAAGCGGCGGACCTTCGTGGGGCAGTTGTTGGCGCAGTACCGCGTCCCCACGCAGCGGTTGTAGACCTGCTGATTGAGGCCCTCGCTGGAGTGCACCGTGGCCAGCACCGGGCACACCGTCTCGCACGGCGCATTCTCACAGTGCTGGCACATCATCGGCTGGTGGACGACCTGGGGATTGGCTTCGTCCCCCTGGTAGTACCGGTCGATGCGCATCCAGTGCATGTCCCGCCGGCGCAGCACCTCGTCGCGCCCCACGCTGGGGATGTTGTTCTCCGCCTGGCACGACACCACGCAGGCCGAGCACCCCGTGCAGGCGCTCAGGTCCACCGCCAGCGCCCAGCGATGCCCCTTGTACTCGTGCCCCGACCACAGGGAGAGCGAGTGCCCTCCCCCGCCGTGCCCCGCCTGCACCTCGTTGCCCGCGCGCGGGTTGGCCAGGAAAGCAGCCAGCTCCGCCTCGCGCACGTGCGGCCGTCCCTCCAGCCGGTGGTGCGTCTGCGTCAGCGCCAGGGGCTGCTGCTCGCCCGTGGCCTGCACCGTGACGCCAGGCACCGTGCGCCGCGCGCGTCCGCCCACCACCGCCGACAGCGGGTAGCCATTGACGCCGATGCCATCCGCGACGCGCCCGGCCTGCGTGCGGCCGTAGCCCACCGCCACCGCGATTACAGAGGGGTGCGTTCCCGCCTGCACCAGCACGGGCACCGACAGCGTCGTGCTCCCCGCGCGCACCTGGACGACGTCGCCGTCCTTCAGTCCCAGCGCCTTCGCGCGGGCCGGAGCGATGCACGCCGGGTTGCCCCACGTCACCTTGGTGATGGGGTCCGCCACCTCCTGGAGCCAGGCGTTGTTCGCGGGGGCACCGTCACGCAGCGCCACCGTGGGATACAGCACCAGCTCCCACTCCGCGGCCTGACGGGCCACGCCGGCCAGCGCCTTCGCCAGCCCCTCCTCGCGGAAGGCGGGCGCTTCCGCCGCGGCGGCGCCGAGCGTCACCACGCCCCGGCGGAGGGCATCGTCCCAGAAGGCGATGAAGCCCTGCCCCAGGCTGCTGGCCTGGGGGAAGACCTCCGCCTCCCAGCGCGCGCGGAGGAAGTCGTAGTGCGGCTGGGGCGCTCCCGCCCACTGGAGCAGCGACTCCACGCCGCTGCGCGTCTCGTGTAGCGGCGCCACCGCGGGCTGGCGCAGTGACACGACGCCCCGGCGCACCTCCGCGTCGCCCCACGACTCCAGCGCGGTGGACTCCGGTGCATGGAGGCCCACGTGCACGGCCGTCTCGTCCCGCCGGTCGCTGGTGGACAGCGTGAGCGGCACGTCCTTCAGCAGCGCGGCCAGCTCCGCGCCGCGCGGGTCGCTGTAGACGGGATTGACGCCCATGAAGAGCACCGCGCCCACGCTGCCGGCGCGCAGTTCGGTCAGCAGCGTCCCCAAGGACAGCGCGTCCGCGTCCAGCGCCGTGCCGTCCGCCAGCGACACCGTGTGGCCCTCGTTGCCCAGCAGCGCGTTGGCGACGTTGGCCAGCACCTGCGTGGCCACGTCATCACCACCCGCCACCACCAGGGCGTCCTGACGCTGGGCCCACAGCGAGTCCGCGAGCTCCCCCCTCGCGGCCTCGTCCAGCGCGGGCGGCGGCAGCGACGCCAATCCGGGCACCTCGCGGCCCGCCTTCACCGCCAGCCGCCGCACCAGGTCCGCCAGCACCAGCGCCACATCGGAAGGCGCCACCACGAAGCGGCGGTCCGCGGCGGCACCGGTGAGCGTCATCACCGGCTCCACCTGGAAGTGCCGCAACATCGTCCGGCGCCGGGCCGCGTCGCGCGACTCCGCGTACTGCCGGGTGAAGGCCACGGGCGACACCCACGTCCCCAGGAAGTCCGCGCCGAAGCTGGCGATGACGGCGGCCTTGTCGAAGCGGTAGTCCGGCACGGCGCGCACGCCATGCGTGACGCGGTGGGCGTCGGCGATGGCGGACAGCTCCCCCAGGGCTTCGTCGCGCACCGTCCGCGCGGTGGGGTGCGCGGCCAGGAAGCGCTTCACGGCCGCCTCCGCCGTGGGCCCCAGGTGCCAGGGCAACACCACGCGGATGGCCTTCCCCGCCTCGGTGGCCTTGCGCAGGGCCTGCGTGACGTCCGCGTCCAGGTCCGTCCAGGACACGCGCGTGGCGCCGCGGGTGGGGTAACGGGCGCGGCTCGCGTCGTAGAGCGACAGCACCGACGCCTGGCCCACCGCGCACACGCCACCGCGCGACACGGGGTGCTCGTCGTTGCCCTCCACCTTGATGGGGCGGCCATCGCGCGTCTTCAGCAGCAGGCCGCACCGGGCGCTGCACCCGTTGCAGGTGGACGCGTACCAGAGCGCCAGCCCCGGCGTGACTTCATCCGGGCGCGCCACGTAGGGGATGATTTCCTGCACCGGCGCGCGCTGGCAGGCCACCATGGCCGCCGCGGCGCTCAGGCCCATCAGCTTGAAGAAGTCACGGCGGCTGTTCGCATCCGGAGGCGTGGCGGCGACGCCCACGGGGAGCGGCTCCGCGAATTCATCCTGCGTCTGTGCGAGCGCGCCAAGGTCGCCAGCGCGCTCCGCCAGGCTCTGCCAGTACTTGGGAAGTGGGTCGGACATGGATGGGACTCCTCAGCGGTGGCAGCTCGAGCAGTCCGTAGGGGGCTGCAGGATTCGAGGGGCCTTCAATGGCTCCGGTGCGGGTGCGCCGGACGACAGGGCCAGCAGCTCTCCAGCGCGGGGCGCGGAAGGCGGCGGCGCGGACACCTGCTTCGCCGCCGTGTCGCGGTGGCAATCCAGGCACCAGCCCATCGTCATGGGCTCCTTCTGCTCCACGCGCACCATCTCCTGCACGGGCCCGTGGCACGTCTGGCAGTCCAGGCCCGCGCCCACGTGGCTGGCGTGGTTGAAGTACGCGTGGTCCGGCAGGCGGTGGATGCGCACCCACGCCAGCGGCTTGTTCTCCGCCACCGCGGCCGCGACCTTCTGGATTTCGCGCGAGTCCGTCTTCACCTGCGTGTGGCAGTTCATGCACACGCTGGTGGAGGGCACGCCGGCGTGGCGGCTCTTCTCCGCGCCCACGTGGCAGTACTGACAATCCAGGCCGTACTGCCCGGCGTGGACGGCGTGGGAGAAGGCCACGGGCTGCTCGGGCATGTAGCCCTGCTGGTTGTTCACCGGGCCGCTACAGCCCGCCAGGGAGAGCGCGGCCAGCGGGCCCATCCAGGCAGCGGTCAGGGCACGGCAAGAGAAGCGATTCGAGGCGACTTTCATGACGGGTGTGCCGCCGCGTCAGCGGGCGGTCTCCTCCCGAGGCGTGACGAGCAGGGGCGCGGTGATGGGCTCGGGCCGCGCGCGGATGAAGAGAGCCAGCGCCAGCACCACCATCCCGAACAGGGTGTGGAACTGGACGATGAAGGGCGCCTGCGCCAGCAGCGACGCGTCCGGCTGGAAGGCCAGCACCGAGCGCAGGTACGGCACCACCACGTGGACGTACCAGGCCGAGCCCCAGCGCAGCGCCACCGCCAGGTAGAGGCCAGAGCACGACTGCGCGAACAGCAACCCCAGCAGCGCGGCGGTGCTCCACTGCCCTTCTCGCGCGCGGCGCAGCGTCAGGCCCACCAGGCCCCAGGTGAGCAGCAGCGCGCCAATGAGGCCCACCGCCTCCAGCGTGAAGAGGCGGCCCGGCGACGCATTGAAGGCCTGCATCGCACGCGGCGCCAGCAGCCCCAGCAGGTGGATGAGGGCCACGATGACGCCCCCCGCCAGCACGGCCCGCCCAGAGAGCGTCCAGGGCGTGGGCGCGCTGGGGGCATTCGCGGGCGCGCGTGCCATCAGCCGGCGCGCCACGCCCACCACGGCCGCGCCCGCCGCCACGTAGGGGATGGCGGAAAAGAGGGCTTCACTCACGGCTGACCTCGCTTGGTGTGCGCGTTGAAGGCAACGCCCATGAACCCGAGCACCGCGAGCATCCCGACGAGGCCCAGGTAGAAGAAGTCCCTGTCCGTGCGAGGCTTGCTGCCGTCGCGCGACACGTCCGCGAGGTACGCCTTGAGGGCGTATTGCTCCTCCTCCTCCAGCGGGGCCTTCGCGTACAGCGCGGCCATCATCGGCGTGTCCAGCTTCGCCAGGAGAGGCCGCATGCCGCGCTCGCCCATGCGCGCGAAGGCGAAGGTGAGGTTGGGCCCCAGCGTGCCGCCGCCCGCCACGCCCAGCCCGCGCACGTCATGACAGCCGAAACAGGCGGGACCGCCCTTTGCCAGGGCTTCCGTGCCCTCGAAGAGCCGGCGGCCGCGCGCAACCTCTTCCGAGGTCGCATCCGTGCCCATCTTCGCCGCGGGCGACGGCTTGCAGCCGCCCGCCCCCTTCTTCGTGCAGTCGCGGAAGAAGGCGTAGAGGGCGCCGAGTTCCTCGGGAGCGAGCTGCTGGTCCGGCATCCGGATGCCGTTGAACTGCTTCAGCAGCGCGTTGGCCACCGGGTCGCCTTCGTCAATGACGGCGCCGGGGCTGGTGATGAAGCGGGTGACCCATGCCTCGTCGCGCCGCTCCATGACGCCGTGCAGGTCCGGCCCCACGCGGTCGCCCTCGCCCACCGTGTGACAGGTGGCGCAGCGCTGCGTGAAGAGCGTGGCCCCTTGCGAGGCGCTCTGCGCCCCCGCCACTGGCGCCGCCACCAGGGCCAGAAGCTGAATGACGGGGACGAGCCCCCGCGCCATGCGCGGTCGTCCGTCCTGGGCGTGTGTCCGCATCGCCGCGTGCCCCTCCTCGAAGGGAGGCCGGGCTCACTGCCCGGCACGCACGACACGAATTGCAATGCGAGGGCCAGAATGACGAAAGGCCAACACCCAGGCGAACATGCGTGGGGGTTGGCCTGATGCGCGCAGCATTTGCGCCGCGCGCCGTGATTCAGCGCAGCATTTACCCGGCGCGGCTCACATCGCCGTCGTGGTGAACACGCCACGGCTAATGGCCATGATGCCGCCGATGATGAAGACGATGGACACCGCCACGCCCACCAGCGGCAGCACGAAGGTCGGCTGCGGCTTGCGGCGGTTGATGGACAGCGTCGCCTGCGCCACGCCGGCGGCGAGCACCATCATCACGATGTGCCCGATGAGCGCCGGGTAATAGAAGCGCGTCACCAGCACGCCGACGCCCAGCAGCACCTGAAGCTGGAGCAGCCCGGAGTAGGCCGAGCCCAGGATGCGCCCCAGCTTGTCGAAGGGCTTCCGGGTGGCGAGCCCGGAGACGAAGTACGCGAGGGCCAGGATTCCAGCCAGCAGCACCAGATAGCGGAGCCCGGAGTGGGCGTAGAAGAGCATTCGGTCCATGGGCCTCGCTGCTTAGCAACGCGCGGGGCGCCGCGCACGTTTAAGACGGGTCCGGCTTGGGCGTCTTCGCGGTGCTGGGGGGAAGCTCCGGCGGGGCGATGAACTCCGCGGGGGGCAGCTCCCCCGTGAGGCTCTTGAGGAAGGCGACCAGGTCGTCCACCTCGGGGTCCGTCAGCGTGCGCGCCAGTTGGTGCTTCGCCATCAGCCGCACCATCTGCGGCAGCTCCACCACGCTGCCGTCGTGCAGGTACGGCCCCGTCTTGTCCACGTTGAGGAGCGTGGGCACCCGGAACTTGCCCCGGTCATCCTCGTTCTTCGTGGCGTCGAAGCGGCCCGCGTCCTTCAGGCCCGGGTAGTCCTCGATGAGGCCCAGCTTCTGGAAGGAGGTACCGCCCACGGCGGGGCCGTTGTGGCAGGTGGTGCACCCGGTGGTGGCGAAGAGCTGCAGGCCCCGCTGCTCCTGCTCCGTGAGCGCGTCGTGCTTGCCGCCCACGAAGGCGTCGAAGCGCGAGGTCGTGACGAGCTTGCGCTCGAAGGCGGCGATGGCGCGCGCGGTGTTGGCCATGGTCACCGGCTTCTTGTCGCCCGGGAAGGCCTCACGGAAACGCTTCGTGTACTCCGGGATCGAGGACAGCGTGGCCAGCACGCGCTTCTCATCCGGCATGGCCATCTCCACCGGATTGAGGATGGGGCCCGTGGCCTGCGCCTCCAGCGTGTCCGCGCGCCCGTCCCAGAACTGCGCGATGTGCCCGGCCGCGTTGTACACGGTGGGCGAGTTGCGCGTGCCCTTCAGCCCCTTGTGGCCGTCCGACAGTGCCTTGTTGTCCACGCCGAAGGTCGTCAGGCCGTGGCAGGTGTTGCAGGACACGTCGTGGTTCTTCGACAGGCGCGGCTCGAAGTAGAGCATCCGCCCCAGCGCCACCTGGGCGTCGGTGTCCTCGGGGGGAGGCGGCGCGTCCTTGCGCTGGGGCAGCGGCTTGAAGAAGTGCGCGAGCTGCTCGGCCGACATCGGCTTGGGCGCCGGCAGCTTCTGGGCTTCCGGCGCGGCCACGGGCGCCTCGGCGGGCGGCAGCGTCCGCTCACACCCCGTGAGCGCACTGACGCCCAGAGCGGACAGCGACAGCAGCGAGACCCACCGGTTCTGAATCATGGAAGCCCTCCATGGCCGCTTCGATAGCGCGGCGCAAGCTACCAGCAATCAGCCCGGGAGGAATGCTGTGTCGCGACATCCCTGTACGTCCGCTTTCCGGACCCATCAGCCACCGGGCCGCCTTCCCGCTCCGGAAGCACTCGAACGACCAGGGTGGCCTGCGAGACTCCCGACAGCGCGCTACCTCCCAGTCTCAGCCCGCCGTGCGTGCTGCAGCAAACAGGGCCCCTGTGCCTCAGGGCCGGGCGCGCGGCGCATCGAGCGGCATCGACGAGACGATGGAGGACGGATGCGGGATGACAGCGGCGGTGGTCCGGTGGAGGACGTGGAGGTGCTCGTCTGCCGGAAGTGCCTGATGAAGGGCGGCACGCGTGCCGGAGGACTGGACCTGCCGCGCTGGCTCCAAGGCACGCTCACCGAACGCGGCCTGGGGGAACAGGTCCGCGTGCTCCCCTCCGGCTGCATGAACCAATGCCCGCGCGGCAAGGTCACCGTGCTCGTCTCCAGCGCCTCCGGCCGCGGCGGCGCCCTGGTGACGGTGGACCCGAGGCTGCATCGAGAGGAGCTGGTACAGCTCGTCGAACGCCATGCGCGTGGCGAGCCCACCCGGGAGGCTCCCGTCTCCAGCGACGTGGAGGCGGAGCGCGACGGGGTGACGTAGCCGCGCCCGGCGGGCCACCTCGGACGGCGTGTCGTCACGGCGGAAGACGAGCCGGTCCACCACGTACGACACCGCGAGCCCGGACGCCGTGCCCACCGCATCCCACGCCAGGTCCTTCATCGAGAACGTCGTCCCGCGCCCCAAGTCATAGAGCTCCTTGCCCACCCCCGCGCCCATCGCGAGCCCCGCGCCGGTGAGCCAGCGCGCGTGGGGATTGTCGAAGAGCAGCGCGCCCCCGGCGTACCCCGCGCCCGCGAACACGAAACACGCCGCGAAATGCTTGGGCTTGTCCGGCCCCAGCCACTCATCGCCCGACGCGGCGCGCGCGCCGAGAGGAGCCAGGAAGACAAGCAACAGCAAGCTGGGCAGCAGGGCGTGCAGGTGCATGTCTTTCCCTGTAGCACCACACGACCCGTCAGGGCGCCCTGTCTCTCCGTGAAGTGGGGGCTGACGGGTTCATGCGTTTTCGAGACGTGGCCCGAGTCACGGCCTATGCTGGAGACCTCGTGAGTCAACTCGGCCCTACCTTCACCTTCCAGAAACGAGACACCCGGCACCCCGGACTCGACTGCGCGCGCGGACTCGCGGTGATGGCGATGGTCATTGGCCACACGCTGGACGCGGTGTTGTCGCCGGACGTGCGCGCGGACGTGTGGGTCCAGCACTACTGGACCTGCCGAGGCATCACCGCGCCCCTGTTCCTGATGGTCGCGGGGTGGGCGGTGGTCGCGGCGCTGGGCTCGAAGCCCACCGCGGCCCGGGACACCTACGGCAAGCGGGTGCGGCGCGCGCTGTTGCTCATCTTCCTGGGCTACCTCGTCCACTGGCCCGGGTGGTCCACGGTCATCCAGATGGGGATGACCGAGCGGATGCTGACGAAGGTGCTCGTCTTCGACGCGCTCCAGTGCATCGGCTTCGCCCTCCTGGTGGGTGCCACCCTGCTGGCGGTGACGCCGGGCCGCTGGGGCCGCACGGTGATGCTGGCGGTGGTCGCGGTGGGCCTGCCACTGGTGAGCGCGATCCTGTGGACCCTGGGCGAAGGGTTGCCCGGGCCGCTGACCCAGCTCATCGGCAGTGGCGGCGCCAGCCGCTTCCCCTTCTTCCCGTGGGCCAGCTACTTCTTCGCGGGCGCCCTCGCCGCGAGCCTGCTGGGCACCCTCCGCCCCGGCGTGCCGCAGGGGCTGGCGCTGCTGATTCTGGGCGGCGGCCTCTTCTGGTTCATGCGCGGGCAGAACCAGGACTGGGGCACCGCCAGCGCGTGGCTGGTGGCGTACCGCGTGGGCCAGGGGATGATGGTGCTGGGCGTGGTCAACATGCTGCCGCGCAAGGTCAGCGGCCTGCTGGCGCCCCTGGGCCGCCTGTCGCTCTGGGTCTACGTGCTGCACCTGCCCATCGTGTACGGCTGGTCCAGCTACGCGGGCCTGTCCAGCCGCGTGGGCCCCACCCTGACGCTTCTGGAGGGACTGGGCATTGGCGTATCGCTGCTAGTGGGCTGCGCCCTGGTGGCCCGCCTTGGGACGTGGCTGAGGGACCAGGCCCGGCCGTGGCGCACCGGCTCCACCACGCTGGAAGCCAGCGTGGGCAGCCTGGGCTCGCGGGGGAACTGACGTCCGGGCGGCGCGTCAGCTCCGCCTGGGCTCCTCCTCGGTGAACTCGGCATCCACCTCCGGCTGCGGGCTCTGAGGCCGGCGGGCCACGGTGCCGCCGGCATCCGGCTCCAGGGCACCGGTCCGCGGAGAACGCGGCACGGGGCCTCCGGGAAAAGGGCTTCCCATGGACGCGTGGAAGCCGCCCCCAAACGCCCCACCACCGAAGGTGGTGACGTGCATCGAGCCCTCACGCACCTTGCGCTCCAGGGTGCGACGCACGCGCGCGGAGATGAGGCGCCGCACGGGCGGCAGCAGGAGCAGCAGCCCCACGACGTCGGTGAGGATGCCGGGGATGACGAGCAGCACACCGCCCGCCAGCACCAGCACGCCACTGAGGATGCCTTCCTCGGGCACCTGGCCGCGCGCCATGGACTCACGCCAGTGACGCAGCACCCGCCTGCCCTCCCGCCGGGAGAGCGCGGTGCCCACCAGGCCGGACACCAGCACCCAGGCAAGCGTGGGCATGGGCCCTATCTGCCGGCCAATGGCCAGGAGCAGGTAGAGCTCGAGGAAGGGCACCACGATGAGGGCGAGGAGGAGGTAGCGGAACACGCCCCCAAGGTAACGCTTCAAGAGGGGTCGTGCTCGTCTTCCGCCGCCGCGTCAGCGCCCGCCGAGCTGCCCCACCAAGGTGTCCACCACCAGGTACAGGACCACGAAGATGCCAATGGCGATGAGGACCATGCGCGTGGAGAGCTGGAAGCCGCGGGAGCCCTCCGTCTCCAGCGCGTAGCTGCCCGCGCCCATCGCCTCGGGCACGCCGGCCACCTCGCCCGCGTAGCGCGCCGTGCGGACGTACTGCTCCATCACGCCGGCGTCGTCATTGCCCGTCAGCGAGCGGCCCAGTTGCGGGTCCACCAGCCGGACACCGGCCTCGGAGGCCAGGGCCGCCGCGGCCTCCACGGCCTCGCGCATCAGGTCGGGGCGGTCCGACAGCGGCACGCGCAGCTCGGTGGCCACCACCTGTCCGCCCTCACGCAGCTCGCCGACGTCGACGTCGCCATTCTTGAAGGACCACCTGCGCACGCCGTCCGGCCGGGCGACCACACCCCGCTCGGAAAGGAGGGCATCCACCCGCGCCGCCTCATAAGGCGAGCCCGGCGTCATCGTCTGGAGGAGCAACTCGTATCTCACGCGGGTTGCGAGTATACGCCGCGAACGCCATGTCCACCTCTTCCAAGCCCCCCTACCCGCGCCGAAGCGGAAACCGGCCCTCGGGCCCCTCCTCTCAGCAGCAGGGCCGGGGCCGTCCCCACACCCGCCCTGAGAAGCCCGCCCCGGACCGCACCTCGCCCGAGCTGGGCCCGGACGGCCTTCCCCAGGTGTCCCTGCTGCGCCGCGGCGTGGAGCGCTGGCAGGGCGGCCACCCGTGGATCTACCGCGCGGACCTGAATGGCGACCCCGGGCTGCCCGGCGGCGAGGTGGTCCGCGTGACGGACACCCGGGGATGGTTCCTGGGCAAGGCCTTCTATTCGAAGCACTCGAAGATTTCCCTGCGCTGGCTCTCCTTCGACGACGTCGCGGTGGACGCGGACTTCTTCCGGGAGCGGCTCCTGGCCGCGGACCGGCTGCGCCAGCTCGCGCTCCCGGGGGAGAAGACGTACCGCCTGGTGCATGGCGAGGCGGACGGGTTGCCCGGACTCGTGGTGGACCGCTACGGCGACTTCCTCAGCGTGCAGTTCCTGGTCCCCGCCATGGAGCAGCGCAAGGCGCTCATCGCCGACCTGCTCCAGGCGCAGTTCAACCCGCGCGGCATCATCAACCGCTCCGACGTGGGCGTCCGCAACCTGGAGGGCCTCACTCCGGAGAAGGGCGTGCTGCGCGGCGAACATCCCGGCCCGGTGTCCTTCGACGAGGGCCTGGTGAAGATGCGCGCGGACCTGCTGGAGGGCCAGAAGACGGGCGCCTTCCTGGACCAGCGCGAGAATCACGTCATGGCCGCGCACTATGCCCACGGCGAGGCGCTGGACTGCTTCTCCTACGTCGGCGGCTTCGCGCTCCAGCTCGCCACGCGGGCCAGGCACGTCACGGCGATTGAAATCTCCGAAGCGGCATCGGCGCAGCTTCGGGAGAACGCCGCGGCCAACAAGCTGAACAACCTGGACGTGGTGGTGGCCAACGCCTTCGACTTCCTCCGCGACGCGGTGGACGAAGGCAAACGCTTCGACACCATCGTCCTGGACCCGCCGTCCTTCGCGAAGAACAAGGACGCCATCCCCGCCGCGGTGCGCGGGTACAAGGAAATCAACCTCCGCGCCCTGCAGCTGTTGCGGCCCGGCGGCATCCTCATCACCGCCAGTTGCACGTACCACGTGGACGAACAGGCCTTCGAGGACATGCTCGCCTCCGCCGCCGCGGATGCCCGCCGCCGCGTGCAAATCATCGAGCGCCGCGGCGCCGGCCGGGACCACCCTGTGCTGCTCAACCTGCGTGAGACGCGCTACCTGAAGTGCTTCGTGCTCCGGGTGCTCTGAGGATTCGCCCATGCGGACGCGGGACTGGGACGACGAGGCGGACGACGCGCCCCTGGGTGGCACCCGCGAAAGGGAGCGCGCGCTGAAGGAAGTGCGCGCTGTCTACCGCCAGGCGGACGCGGCCTACTCCCCCTACTCCTGCCCGGCCAGCGGCGAGTGCTGTCAGTTGGCCATTACGAAGCGCCAGCCCTGGCTGTGGCAGCCTGAATGGGAGCTGCTGTCCCGAGGGCGCCCGCTGCCGCCACCTCGCGCGGACGGCGGCTGTCCCTACCTGGATGCCACGGGCCTGCGCTGCTCGGTGTACGCGGACCGGCCCTTCGGCTGTCGGACCTTCTTCTGCCAGCGCATCCAAGGCCCCTCACGCCAACCCGCGGAGACAGTGGCCACGCTGCTGGAGCGGCTGGAGCGTGTGTCTCAGCGCGTGGCCCCTTCACTGAAGGCTCCGCGCCCTTTGCTGGACTGGCATGCGGAGGCCTGGCACGCGGCGACAAATGCTTGAATTGCCACTTTTCAATTCAAGTCTTTATAGGAATTCGCGGCGCTAACGTCCGGTTGATACATAGAAGTGATGAAACACGCATCACCCCAGGAGTGGGAATGACGTTGGGAGTGGTATGCCAGGGGTGGGGGCTCTCGCAGGTAGAGGACGCGGTACAGGTCCCCTGGCCTTCTGGAGTTCCCTGGACACCTCAGAAAGCGCCAAGCCCTTCACCGTGATTTCTCCTCGCTGGCTCGTCGCACCGCAAGAATTCAAGGGAACGCTGTCCGCCGTGGAAGCGGCTGAAGCCATGGCTCGCGGCCTCCGTGAGTCCTCGCCGGAAGTGGTGTTGGACGTGGCGCCGCTCGCGGATGGCGGGCCTGGGACGGTGGAAGCGCTGCTGACGGGCCTGCGCGGCGAGCGTCGTCAGCAGGTGGTGCGTGGACCGCTGGGCGCGCCCGTGGAAGCACACTGGGCCCTGGTGGAGGACGGACGCACGGCGGTGGTGGAGATGGCCTCCGCGTCCGGCCTGTCGCTGCTGGCGCCCGAGGCTCGCGATGCGTTGAAGGCATCCACGTATGGCACCGGCGAGCTGATGCGCGCGGCGCTGGAGTCGGGCTGCGAACGTCTCATCGTCTGCCTGGGTGGCAGCGCCACCACGGACGCGGGCACCGGAGCGCTCAGCGCCCTGGGCTTCCGCTTCCTGGACGCGCGAGGACAGCCTCTTCCCCCGGGAGGCGCGGCGCTGACCCAGCTCGCCCGCGTGGACGCGAGTGGCCGTCATCCCCGCCTGGGCGCCGTGGAGCTGCTGGGTGCCACGGACGTCACCTCGCCCCTGTTGGGGCCGGACGGAGCCGCGCGGCTCTTCGGTCCGCAGAAGGGCGCGGACGAGGCCGGCGTGGAAGCACTGGAGGCGGCGTTGGCACACGCGGCAACGGTGCTGGGGGATACGTCCGCGGGCTGGCCCGGCGCGGGGGCGGCGGGAGGCTTCGGCTTTGGCCTGCTGGCCCTCGCTGGCGCGCGACTGGTGCCCGGCTACGAGTTGGTGTCACGCGCGCTGGGCCTGGAGCGGCGCGTGCTGATGGCGGACGTTGTGCTGACCGGTGAGGGGCGCTTCGACCGGCAGACAGCGCTGGGCAAAGGCCCGGGCGGCATCGCGAGGCTGGCCCGCGAGCACAGCACGCCGGTGGTGCTCTTCGCCGGACAGGTGCAGCGGGACGAAGGCCTGGCGCTGGACCTCTTCCACGAGGTGGTGGAGCTGAGCGCCCACGCCCAGCCGGGCGAAGCGGCCTCGAAGGTGCTGTGCGAAGCCGCCGCGCGTTGGGCGGCCCAGCGTCTCAAGGGACGCTGAGCCGAGCCGTCACATCCTGCCGGGCCTTGCGACGCGAGAGAGGCGTCGGTGGGGCAGCGCCGCGTCTCAAAGGGACGCTGCGCCGTACCCTCACTTCCCGTCTGGTTTGGGCGGCGACGCGGGAGGCTTCGCCGGTGCCGCCGCGCCCGCCAGCTTCCAGTGAACCAGCGCGTCCTTCGTCCCGTCATACATGACGAGCGACGGCACCCCGCCCGTCCACAGCAGCGCCGCGCCCTTCTCCGGGACAGCGCCCAGCGCCAGGGGCGGCTTGAAGGCCGCGCCCACCTGCTGCACGTAGAGGTGCGGGTTGCGGCCCGCGCTGTTCAGGACGCGGTAGAAGAGCCAGTCCCCCTCGGGTGACAGCGAGCCCAGCGTCACCGACTCCCCGGAGGCATAGCGCGCCAGCCGCACCGTCACCGCGGGCGCGCCTTCCCACGATACGCGCCAGATGCCGGGGTCCTCGGGCTTCTCCTTCCCCTCCTCCCGCTTCGGCGTCACGTCACGGCCCAGGGCCACGAGCGCCACCGGCAACGAGGGATGCAAACGCAGCGACTGCAACGTGAGGCCATCCACCGTCAGCTTGCGCAGCGCGAGCGCCAGCGGGTGCTCCGGCTGGGGCTTGGCCAGGTCAGGCCCGTAGAGCTCCAGCGGCACGCCGGGCTTCTGCACCGCGACCAGCCCCGCCCCCGCGTCCCACTTCACCGCGCCGACGACGGAGCCCAGCTCCAGCGAGCCCAACTTCGCGCGCTTTTCGCCCTCCAGCCGCCAGGTGCGCAGCCGGAAGGAGATGCGGGAGGTGCGGGCATAATTCGTGGTGTCCTCCAGCTCCGCCGCCACCACCAGCGGGGCGTGAGAAATCCACGCGCCGCGGATGGCGACCTCCTCCAGTCGCTCGACCATGAACCACGTCTTGGCCAGTTGCCACTTGAGGTCGTACATCACCAGGCTGCGAGTCTGGAGGTACGCCAGGTGCGTGGATGATGGAGGCAGCATCCCTTGCAGCTCGCCTCCGGAGACCTGCTCCAGGTACTCGTCATCCACCTCGACGCGGCGCACCTCGGAGCCGGACAGCTCCAGCCGCCAGAGCTTGTCATTCAGCGTGAGCACCGACACCGAATCCGGCGCCGGCGATGGAAACACGAGCGCCACCTGATTCCAGGGGAACGGTGAGGGATGACGCACAGGCGCCGCGGCCGTGGGCAGCCCGGGCGTCAGCAGGAAGGGGTCCTTGTTGGGCTCCATGGGCGGGGCTCCTACTTCGCCTTCGTGGTCGCGGTGAACAACATGGGACCGCTGGCCAGGCCGCCCGCCTTGTCAATCTGTTCCAGCGGGTGCTGCAGCCGCATCAGCGTCGTGAAGTTGTCCTCGAGCTTGTCCACCGCGGCGCCCGTCACGTTGAGGTCCGTTTGAAGCTTCTTGAGGCCCTCCTTCATCTTCGGGGCGACCTCCATCATGCGGTAGTAGCGCATGGGATTGACGATGGCGAACTGGGTGAAGAGGTTCACCTGCGTCGGCAGCTCCTTCTGGATGAACTCCAGCCCGCGAATCGTGCGGCTGTACCAGGCCGCGTACGCCACGGGCTCGGCGGTAATCATGTACCAGTCGGTGCCGAACATGACCTTCTTCAACATCCACGGACTGGACTTGAGGATTTCAGCCAGCAGCTTCCACTTCTGCTTCTCCATCAGGTCCAGATAGGAGATGTCTGTGTAGAAGTTGGGGAACTCGTTGCACAGCTCGACAATGGAGCCAATCCAGCTCTTGTCGTACTGGACCTTCTGGCCATCCTGCTTGACGGTCAACCCCTTGCGGAAGTCCCAGAAGGTGCCGTCGCTGGCGAAGTGCGCCAGGCACAGGCGCAGCTTCGGGTTGTCATTGAGCACCGGGCGCCACGCTTCCGGGTGCACGTAGTTCTCATAGAAGTAACGCATCCGGCCCGGGTTCAGCAGCTTCTCCTTGGCCTCGATGGCGTCCTCCACGCCATTGCGCGCGCGGCGGAGCACGAGCGGGATGTGGCTCTTCCAGCTCGCCTCCAGCTCCGTCACGTAGTCGCGCGCCTTGGTGATGTCCGCGTCGGCCTTGGCGATGGCTTCTTTCGAAGGCCAGTACTTCGGGTCGTTGCGGATGGCCTCGTCCGGCTCGTGGTCCAGGTAGAAGCGCCGCTCGTGCGTGTAGAAGCCGGACGGCGTGCAGTGGGTCATCAGCGGGATGTCGTTCGACGCGCACTCGGAGAAGAACCAGCTCAGGATGTCCTTCACCGGCGCATGGCGCTCCTTGGGCATGTAGCCCTGGGGCGTGTACATCTTGAAGCCGATGTAGGGAGCCGCCTTGGAGGCCGTCACCACCTTCTCGAAGGGGAACGACTTGTCCTCGTTCTTGATGAAGCGGCGCGGTTCGAAGTGAAACATGGGCAGCAGCCGGAAGGGATTCTCCGCGACCACCTGCTCGGTGTGTCGGAGCTGCCGGTCCCACGTCTCGTGAAGCCGTATCTCATCGGGCTTCGCTTCAATCAGCTCGCCAGGGTCGTCGGACTTCGTGCGCCAGCGGTAGGTGAAGCGGGGCTCGGCCCCATCGAAATCCGAGCTGTAGATAGGGTCCCCCTGGTAGCCAGCCAGGTGGCAGTAATCCATGTCCATGGTGAGGACGATGGACATGCCCATGTAGGAAGCGCTGGCCTCCGCGTGGCCCTGCGTGGACACATAGGCTCGCAGGGGCGCGGGGATGGTGTACTCCTCCACGTTGCCCATTCCATCCGACGTGTATCCCGTCCGGTCCTGGGCAAGGCTGTCATTGGAGCGCACGGCCTCTTCGCCAATGCGGTGCGTGTCGCGGTGGGACACATCACCGATGTCGGGCGCGAACGGGATTTTCGCCGCCCAGAAGCCCAGGCGGTTGATTTTGGTGCGGCTGGTGCCCGTGCCCACGAGGAAGCCCAGCCCCTTGTCCTTCATCATCTGCACCAGCGCGGGCATGGGCGTGCAGTTGCCGCTCATGATGTGCATGTGCGCGTCGAAGTGGACGGGCGGCAAGGTGAGCGGCGTTCCCGGCGTGGCGATGAGGTTCTGCGGCCCTCCGGCGGACACCTGGTTCTCTGGCAGGTCCGGGATGATGACCCGGTCATCCGCCTTCACTTCATTGGCGCCGCGAGTGGCGCGCAGGCCCCCGTTGTCCGGATGCTCGTAGATGAGCTTCCATTCCTTGAACCCGTACTTCTGCGCGATTGAGTCGGGGGAGTCCCCGTCCTTGACGACGTACGTTTCCATCGCTGGCCTATCCGAAATGGCGCGTGTGCCCGCGCGGGCGGGTACGGCTCAGGAACCCTTGTTGATGCGGCCTGACATCTCCGGGAAGACGACGCGGTAGTCGCCGGGCGGCACCTTCTCCACCACGCCCTTCCCGCTCCCGTCCACGCGGCCCTTCTTGATGGTGCCGTCGGGCATGTGCAGCTCGAAGGGCTGGTCCTTGATGGGCTTGCCGTCCATGCCCTTGAGGTTGAACTCGACGTTGACGGGGTCTGGCTCCTTGAAGTGCTCCAGCTCCTTCGCCTTGCGCGAGTCGCTCTTGAGCGAACCGGCCGCCTCCATCTTCACCTTGCCGCCCTTGATCTTCACTTCCTTGCCGTCGACGGTGAGCGTCTTGAGGGTGAAGGTCACCTTGCCGGACTTCTCCATCTTCAGGATGAGGTTGTCACCGACGAGCAGCGAGAAGGTGTCTGCCTTCAGCTCGAACTTCTTGGCCAGGCCCGCCATGGCCTCGGTGATGTAGAGGCCGGTGGTCTTCCCGATGTCCTCTTCCCAGTCCTTGCCGATGGTCAGCGTGAGCTGGCCCTTGGTGCGCAAGTCCCAGTCCATGCCGACGTCCACCGTCTTGTCCTTGCCGACCGTCTCCTGCCGCGAACCCAGCACGTGCTCGGTGTGCGCGGCGGCGACCTGGAGCCCACGCGCGCCGCCGGTGGCCTCGTTGTAGGCCAGCGCCACGTTGACGCTGTAGACGCCGCCAATGGTGGTGGCCTTCGCGGCCCCCACGTTCTCCATGGCGCCCTGGAGCACCAGCGCGGTGAGGTTCCCGCCCACCGTCATGGTCTGGTTGCCCTCCACTGCCTCGTCGTGGGACAGCGTCGTCCGGGTGGAGCGGTTGCCCTGCACCAGCAACGTCTGGTTCTGCTCGACGACGCCCACGTCGTCCATGCCCACGCGCAGCTCCTGGTTGCCCTCCACCGTGCGCTTGCGGTCCTTCTTCACCAGCAGGTCCTCGAAGCCCGTCACCTGCTGGTCCTTGTCGTTCTCCGTGAGTAGGTCCTCGTCCTTCTGCGCGTGGGTGAAGACCTCCTCCTGGCCCGCCGCGTCCTCGATGCGGACCTCGTTGAAGCCGTCGCTGCCCAGGCTGGAGGCGCTCTTGCGCGTGGACTTCGTCTTCTCTCCCGGCAGGCCATACGGCACCGTGTTGGTGCCGTTGTAGACGGCGCCCGCCACCAGCGGCCGGTCCGGGTCGCCTTCCAGGAAGCGCACCACCACCTCCTGGCCGATGCGCGGCAGCCACACGTCACCCCAGGCCGGGCCGCCCCACGGCTGGCCCACGCGCACCCAGCACGAGGACTTCTCGTCGCGCTTGCCCTCGCGGTCCCAGTGGAACTGCACCTTGATGCGCCCGTGCTCGTCGGTGTGAATCTCCTCGCCCGCGGGGCCCACCACCGTGGCTGTCTGCGGGCCCGCAAGCTGCGGCAGGGGCGTCAGGCGCCGGGGCCGGAAGGGCACGGCCTTGGGGAGCAGTTGATACTGGTTGCGGTACAGGCCCTGAATCGCCTCGCTGCCCGCGCTGACGTCCGGCTGCGTGCCCGAATGCACCACCTCCGTCACCAGGTACTCGCCCGCGAAGGTGCCATCCTCCGGGGACTGCACCTCCAGCAGGTACCCGGGCGTCAGGCGCGGCGCCACGCCCTGCCCCATCAGCGTGCGCCCGCCCATGCTGGCTGCTTCCGTGCGCACGTTCGTCGCCGCCTTGCCCACGCCCGGCGCCACGTAGCCCGCCGGATAGTCGTAGAGCTCCAGCTCCGTGACGCCTTCGGGCGCCTGCGCCTTGCCGGAGATGTCCAGGCCTGGCTTCTCGAAGTCGAAGTCCTTCAGGTGCACGGCGCCGGGGCGCAGCCGGTGCACCACTTCCAGCGCGGAGAGGTACTCACCCTCCACGACCTCCTTGCCCAGGCTGGGACGCAGCGGGAGCTGCTGGCCCTGCGGCAGGGGCGCGTGCGCGCTGGGCTTGTCCCCCAGCACCAGGGTGTGCCCGTCCTCGGTGTGCTCGAAGAAGTAGAAGATGCCCTCCCACTCCATGAGGCGGCTGAGGAAGGCGAAGTCGCTCTCCCGGTACTGCACGCAGTACTCGCGGGGGGCGTAGCTGCCGGACAGGGCCAGCCGCATCTTCACGCCCGCCGCGTCCAGGACGTCCTTGAGGATGTCCGGCACGGACTTCTGCTGGAAGATGCGGCTGCGGTGGTGCTGGGTGAGCCGCCACAGCCGGGGCACCACGTGCGCCCGGTAGCGGCGGCGGCCCGTCTTCATGCCCAGCGATTCCACCTCGCGGACCCAGCCGTGCACGTAGCGGGGCGCGCTGTCGCGGATGGAGAGGGTGAGCAACGCGTCCTGCTCCAGCAGCTCACGGGTGGCGATGGGGTTGCCATCCTTGGCGAAGAAGTCCACCCGGAAGTCGAACAGGTGGCTCAACGCCTCGGTGCCGGAAATGCTCGAAACACTCAGCGCATCCGCGCCGTGTGAGCCGACCTGCACCGTGAACGCAGGCGGATTGAATTGAGCGGCCATGACTCCCCCTTCACCGACGCGGAGGTCCCCAGCCTCGCCGGGAACGAACGGGAGATTCTACCACACGCTGGGTACGTGGGCGCACGCGCCCGGAATGCCGCCCGGCTACCCTTCCAGCGGGTCCGAGGTCCGGACCACCCGCATTCCCGCCGCCTGGAAGTCCCGGAGGGCCTCCTTCGCCAACCGGGGGAAGTCCAACGAGGCGGGCAGCGGCTCCAGGGGAGGCGCCGGCACCGGACTCATGGCGTCCTCCAGGATGTGGATGCGGCCCATCTTCGACGGGTCCGTCTGCTCGATGTGACGCCGCAGATCCAGCAGCGTGTTCAGCACGCAGTGGGAGCTGGCCTGACCGAACACATAGACGCGGTCAAAGGACATCAGGTGCTCGAAGAGGCGCGTGTTGAAGGCCCCCACCTGCTGCCCCTTCAGCTCCGTCACCTCGGGTGAGAGCACGGAGTAGTTCTCCGTGAGCGGGTGCTCCCCCTTCAGCTCGAAGTGCGTGGGTACGTCGCGCACCAGGGCATGGAAGAGGCTCGCCTCGAAGACGGACGGAACCAGCGCGTGACTCAGGCCGCCCAGCATCGCGTGGAAGGGCCAGACGGTGAGCACATACCGGCCGCTGGACTCCAGTTGCTCGCAGTAGGCCAGACTCTCCTCGTGGAAGCGCGTGGCCCGCCAGCGGCCGGAGCGAACATCCGCCGCGGTGATGGCCGTCAAGGGCGGCGGCGGCCGGCCTTCCGCGTCCCGCCACCAGGACGGATGGAACACGTGGTACGCGCGGTGGGTGTCCAGCGAGAACACCAGCTCCGTCACCCGGTCCAGGTTCGCGTAGAGCCAGCGCAGCGCGCGCTGGGTGTCCTCCACCGCGCCGGGCACGAAGAGGCTGGCGCCCGGCGTGCAGAAGGCCACCTGCACGTCGATGCCGAACGCGGCGATGCGCGTCGCGTCCTCACGCGCGGGGCGGATGCGGTGCTCCGCCACGTAGCGGAGGGCCTCCTCCGTCACCTCCGCGCCACGCTCCAGGTAGAGCTGGCTGACGCGGGCGTCCTCGTGAAAGCGGGGAATGGGCAAGGGCATGTCGGCCTCAGCGGTGCTGCTGGGGGAAGTGACGGCGGTGCAGCGCATCCACCAGCGCCTGCGTCGCGGCGGTGTAGGCGACACGCGCCTCGGCCGCCGTCTCCTCCGCGCCCACCAGCGATGGGGTTTCCGGCGCGCTCTCCATGAGCGGGAAGTAGCCGTCCGGGACGGGCTCTCCCACCTGGCCGACCAGTCCGATGGGCCCCGAGCCATGGCGGCGGCGGAAGAGGACAGGCTCGCCGGGGATGCTCTTCTTGCCCTCGGCCAGCTCGTTGCCGAACTTCATCACCGGCGTGTTGCCCGTGCGAGACAGCTTGTAGATGGCGGCCACCTTGTCCCGGGTGAGCGGGCAGTCCATGGTCCGCGCGATGATGTGGCCGCCGTAGCCGTAGAACTGGGCCGATGGCTCCCAGCCCACCTGCCGCCGCAGCTCCTCGAACTCCCGCGTGGCCTCCGCGTCCAGTCCATCCTCCAGGATGTTGACGGGCCGAATCCCCAGGTCCCGCGCCCGCGTCACCGCGTAGAGGTACTGGAGCTTCTTGTTGCCGGAGTCGAAGCGGATGGAGTCGTTGTTGCCGGGCTCCTCCTGGATGAGCTGGAAGGCCGCGGGGATTCCGGACGTGAGTGTGTCGAAGGTGTCCAGCAGGTAGCTGGAGCGCTGCGGCCGGCGCTCGCGCATGGCCCGGAACGCGGCCTCATCCGAGCCATAGCGCTGGATGTGCTCGTGCCCCATGGTGCCCACGGGGACCATTCCCAGCTTCGCCGCCCCGTCCACGTTGGAGGTGCGCGTGACGCCCGCCTCCTTGCAGCTTCGCAGCGCCACCTCGTGCTGCTCCAGACAGGTGGCCGCGCGCAGGCCCACCTCGAAGATGCGGGACGGGTCCTCGACGATGTCCACCAGTTCCTTGACGGTGGCGAAGACGCGCCTGGCGTAGCCCTCCGTGTCCACGGTGATGGGCACCGCCTTCACGCCCACCGAGTCGAGCGTCTCCAGCGCGATGGCCTTCTGCTCGTCGCACGTCACGGTGGCCAGCGCGCGGGCCAGCGCGTCCCGGTCCGACAGCGCCAGGGTGGCGACCTGGATGCGGAAGTTGAGCTGGAGCAGCAGCGGCTCCACCCAGGACACCAGGGCGGACGGCCCTGTCAGCGTGAGGATGGGCTCGCGCGGATAGAAGAGCGCGCCCTTGGGGATGGCGCGAATGCTGAGTTTCTCACGGCGGAGGATGGCCGCCTTGAACCCCACGCCCATCTCATAGTCGTACCGGCTGAGGTAGTCGTAGTCCTCCGCCTTGGGCTCCGGGATGAGCGACTTGACGAAGGCCGCCACATCGAGCGGCATCACCTGGAGACCACCCCGCCGGTGCGAGTAGTAGAACGTTTCCCGACGAAGCGGCCAGCCGGCCTCCGCCATGCTGAACTTGTAGCCATCCGTCGCGAGCAGCGAGGTCGACATCTTGGTCCTTCCTCCGATGCCGCGAAGAGTAAACGCGTCAGGGTTGCGTTTCCTATCCTCCCGTCGCGGATTCCCAGGGCATGACGTGAAAGCGGGGTTAAATGGAGGCGCATGCCTCGGGAGCCCACCAGACGCCTGCTGCCAGCGCTCGCCGCCAGCATGGGCGTGCATGGGCTCTTGTGGCTGACGCTGGAGCGCAAGGAGCCGGTCCCGAGGCCCCCTCCGGCGTCCTCGCCGCCTGCCCTGGAATGGGTCGATGTGGAGGTCGCGGAGGCCCGTGTATCGCAGGACACACTGATGCCGGACGAGGGCCCGGTCGCCGGCGCCGCCCAGCCGGTGCCGCCAAAGCGTTCGGACAGCGCCCATGCGCCCCCTGAACCCCGCACGGCTGCGAAGCACCGGACTCCGTCGGGGCAGGCGCCGCCGGAGCGCGACACCGCGCCCGCCCAAGCGGAGTCCCGGGCCGAGCGCCACACGGAACCCGCCCACGCGAGTTCCCAGCCCGCCCACGACACGCAAATCGCCCAAGCGGACGCGCGGCCTGAACGTCACGTGGAAGCCCTGGACTCAGCTCCGGCGCTGCCCCGCGTCGCGGACGCGCCCCTGGCGGGGACGCCCCACACGGACATGCCCCGCGCGGAGCCCGGCGCCAACGCCGTCTCGGGCTCGCGGCTCTTGCTCGCGGCCCGTCAGGTCACCGCGCTTTCAGGAACGCATCGCGACGTGGCGGCGGAGCTCGACGGCGGCGTGGACCCGCATGCGCCGCCTTCAGCCCAGCGCCTGGTGGAAGAGCTGGTATCCGAAAGCGTGGGCCGAGGCAGGGTGGAACGCGGGCTGGTGCACCCGTATTACGGCCAGCTCGGCAAGGCGTTGATGAAGGCGTGGGACGCCGACCGATCCGTGAAGGAGCACGGCCTCCAGGGCTACTTCGACATGGGCATGGAGCGCGGCCGCGCGTACTCGCGCATCTGGATGGAGCGCGCGGCGGACTACGGCGCGTCGGGCTCGTTCGCCACGAAGAATGGCCCGGGCGAGGACCGGCGCAGGCC
This sequence comes from Myxococcus sp. AB036A, assembly GCF_006547355.1. Classification (NCBI taxonomy): domain Bacteria; kingdom Pseudomonadati; phylum Myxococcota; class Myxococcia; order Myxococcales; family Myxococcaceae; genus Myxococcus; species Myxococcus sp. AB036A. Next base: position 78,530 of record NZ_VHLC01000024.1, read on the forward strand.
GCTCAGCACCGCCGGAGACCCCACGCTCAATGCCCGCCGCGAGATGCGCCAGCAGATGCGTCAGGAGTTCCGCACCACGCGCCGTGCCCTCATCCGCGTCGTCCAGGACGCGAAGGGCCAGCTCGTGGACGTGCACCTTCTGGAGCCCAGCCACCAGCCCGAGGTCGACAAGGAGGCCCTCAAGGACGTGCGCGCCATGGCGGAGAAGCTGCCCTCGCCGCCGGACGAGGCCGTGGGCGGCCGCTCGCGGCTCACCAGTGTCTGGGAGTTCGAGCTGCTCATCTCCATCAGCCCGCCCATCCCCACCTTCAGCTTCGAGTTCGATGAAGCGCTCGGCTTCATCGACACCCGCCTGCCGCTGGACCGCCGCATCTACAAGCGCGTGCGGCTGGTCGAGGTCCGCTGAGCCGGCTCAGGACGCGCGCGACTTGCGCGCCGCCTTCGTCTTGGCCTTCGAGGGCTTGGCGATCTTCGCCTCCACCGCCGCGCCGCGCGTACGGACAGCGCGCGCCTTCGTGGTGACCTGCGGGCCGTAGATGCGCTCGTAGTCCTTCATGCTGCGCTTGATGACCTCGAGCGCCTCCGGCTGGTCGTAGACCTCGGCGATCTCCACGCTGCGCTTCCCCTCGCCGGGAATCTGCTTGTAGGTGAGGAAGTAGTGCTTGAGGCGGTCGAGCAGCGCGCGCGGAAGCTGCGCGAGGTGCTGCAGCTCGCCGTACACCAGGTCGGACTCCAGCACCGCGATGATTTTGTCGTCGGCCTCGTCGCCGTCGACCATGCGGAAGCCGCCAATGGGAATCGCGCGCACCAGCAGGTTGCCGCTGGAGATGACCTTCTCCGTCAGCACGCAGATGTCGATGGGGTCGCCGTCGCCCTTGATGTCCTTCAGGCCCGTGCGCTCGGCGCAGCGCTTCGCCACCAGCTCGTCGCAGTACGTCTGCGGAATGAAGCCGTAGAGCGTGGGACACTGGCTGCTGAAGCGCTGCGGACGGTCCAGCTTGAGGATGCCGGACTCCTTGTCCAGCTCGTACTTCACCGCGTCCGTGGGGACGATTTCGATGTACGCGGTGACGATTTCGGGGGCGTCCTCACCCGGGGTGATGCCGTGCCACGGGTGCGCCTGGGATGTGGTCTGGATTGGCTTCTTCATGGCGTGTCTCCCGAGCGCTTGCAGGCCTCGGCATAGAGTTCTGCGACCGCGTCTTCCAACTGGCGCGTGAGCGCGTCGCGGTCCTGCATCGTCAGTCCCTGGGTGGGGATGGGCTTGCCCACCACCAGCGCCACGCGCTGTCCCCACCGCACGGCCCGGCCCCCCTTGGGAAGAATGAGGCGCGTCCCTGACACGGCCAGGGGCACCACCGGAACGCCCGCCTGGATGGCCAGCGTCGCGGCTCCCTTCTTGAACGGCCGCAGCCGCCCATCCGTGCTGCGCGTGCCTTCCGCGAAGAAGAGCACGCTCACCCGTTCCCGCAGCGCCGTGACGGCTTCCGACAGGCGGGCCCTGTCCCCCGCACCACCGGTGCGCTCCACCGGGATGTTGCCCGCGCGCCGGAGCGCGGGCCCGAAGAGGGGGATGCGGAACAGCTCCGCCTTCGCCACGTAGCGCGTGTGCTTGCGGATGTGGGCGAAGTTCACCAGCGCGTCGTAGTGAGACTGGTGATTGCTCACGAAGACGACGTGGGTGTCGGAGGGGACGTTTTCGACGCCCACCGCCTCGTGCCGCACCCCCGCGGACGCCAGCAGAGAGCGCGCCCACAGCACCAGCACGCCGTCCGCGTCCTTGGCGTCGCGCAGCGACAGCGCCGACACCACGGGAGACAGCACACCGGTGATGCCCACCGCCGCCGTTCCAGCAAAGGCCGTCTGCAGGAGCTTGCGAATCAAACGAACTCGTGGGCGGGGAAAAGGAGCACGTCCGAGATGCGCTGGACCCCGAGCAGCAGCATCAGGATTCTATCGAGCCCGACGGCGATGCCCGCCGAAGGCGGCATTCGCCCTACCGCGTCAAGGAACCGCTCGTCCAGAGGATACACGGCCCGGCCCAGTTGGCGCCTGAGCTCCTGTTCTTCTGTCAATCGTGCCCGCTGTTCCACGGGGTCCGTCAGCTCGGAAAACCCGTTCGCCAGCTCCAAACCCTTGGCGTACAACTCCACCCGCTCCGCCACCGCCGCGTCACCGGGCTTCAGCCGGGACAGCGCCGCCATGGACGCCGGGTACTCCATGAGGAAGGTGGGCCGCTCGTGGCCCAAGCCGGTCTCCACCTTCTGGAGAAAGAGGTGGAAGAAGACGTCGTCGAACGACTCCGCGTTCCCGGTGCGCACCCCGGCCGCCTCCGCCGCCCGCTTCAATGACGGGCCGTCCGAATGCTGGCGGATGTCCACGCCGGTGGCGCGCAGCACCGCGTCACGCACCGTCAACCGCTCGTAGGGGGTGCGGGTGAAGAAGAGTGGGTCCGCCCCGGGCTCCCCTTCCGTCGCGCCGCGGCCAGCCTCCGCCAGCGCCCCTTCCAGGTCATCCATGATGGCGTGGTAGTCCGCGTGAGGCCGGTAGAACTCCAGCATCGTGAATTCCGGATTATGGGTCGGGGACACCTCCCCATTCCGGAACACCTTGCACAGCTGGAACAACGGCCCGGCCCCATCCGCGAGCAGCCGCTTCATGGCGTACTCGGGGCTGGAGTGCAGGTAGAGCGTCCGCGCGGAGCCCACATCGGTCTCCGGGATGAAGCCGGCCTCGAACGCGTTGATGTGCGGCTCCATCCCCGGAGCGGGGACGAGCAGCGGCGTCTCCACCTCCAGGTAGCCGTGGGCGGCGAAGAAACGTCGCAGGGCGGAGTAGAGGGACTGGCGTCCCCGGGCGGCCCGCCATTGAGAAAGATTGGGCATGGGCAGCGCGCAAGTAACATGAGGAGCCACATGCACCCAAGGATTCCCCTGCTGCTGGCCTTCGCCTGCTGCCTCACCGCCTGCCCCAAGGGCCCGCCCGCCGATGGCCGGCAGGTCCTTTCCGAGAAGCAGCAGCTCGAGGCGGATGTCAGCGCGATGTCCTCGAAGGCTGAAACCCTCCTCGAAGCCCAGAGCCGCCTGGTGTGGGACTTCTGGACGGAGGGCCGCCACGTGGACGTCGCCGCCACCTACGCCGGCCAGGAAGCGCTCTTCACCATCGAGAACATCCGCAGAATCGACCGGCTGCGCCAGCTCACGGACGACGCCCGCGAGGTGCGCGCCCTCACCGCGCTGCACTCGCACTTCGCCGGCGAGTACCTGTCCCACGCGCTGGCCGAGTTCAACGACGCGGCCGCCAACCTGGAAGCGTCCCTCACCTTCCCCGTGGACGGGAAGGACGTGCGCTACCGGGACCTGGAGCGGCTGCTCGCCAACGAGCGCACGGCGGCGCGGCGCCGGGCCCTGTACGCCGCGGCCACGCCCGCGATTGAACGCCTCAACCAGACGCTGCGCCGCCGCGAGGAGCGCGCGGACGAGCTGGTGCGGGAGCTGGGCTTCGCCTCCTACGAGGCCTTCGGCAGCGAGCTGCGGCAGTCGGACCTGGGACGGCTGAGCGTGCTGGCGGAGGAAATCCTCCAGGCCACGCAGGCCCCCTACCGCGTCGTGATGGAGCGGCTGAGCCAGCGCGAGCTGGGCATGGCGTTCAAGGACATCACCCGCGCGGACATCCCCCGCCTGTTCCGCTCGCGCGAGGTGGAGGACGCCTTCCCCAAGGGCGAGTCCCTGCTCAAGGCCCACGGGACGCTGGCGGGCATGGGCCTGGACCTGGGTGAGCTGCCCCACGTCACCATCGACGCGCGGGACGTGAAGGCCAAGAGCTCACGCCCCCTGGCGCTGGCGGTGCGCGTGCCCTCCGACGTGCGCATCTCCTTCAAGCCGGGCACGGGCGTGCTGCACCAGGCACGCGTGCTCCACGAGTTCGGCCACGCGCTGCACGCGGCCTTCACCACGGAGACACGCTTCGAACTGGCGCGCCTGGGCAACCCCACCGTGGGCGAGGCCTACTCCGCCCTCTTCGAGGACCTGGCCGAAGACCCGGTGTGGCTGGAGGAGCACGCGGGCGTCAGCGGCGAGCAGCGCGCGCAGTACCTGGCCGCGTCCAGCGCGCACAAGCTGTTCCTCATCCGCCATGCCGCGGGCCGGCTGCTCTACCAACTGGAGCTGCACCGCCGCGTCGAGGCCGACCCGAAGGCGCTGTACCGCGAAATCATGTCGCGCACCGACGACATCCCGATGACGGACGAGGACACCGAGCGCTACCTCGTGGACCAGGAGGACTTCTTCCAATCCGCGGACAGCTTCCGCGCCTGGTTCCTGGCGGGTCAGCTCCAGGCGCAGCTCAAGGCGCGCTTCGGCCCCGCGTGGTGGCGCACGTCGAAGGCGGGCGAGTTCCTCAAGACGCTGTGGGCCAAGGGCAACGCGATGTCCGCCCGCGAGGTGGCCCAGGCGATTGGTGAGAAGGGCATCGAGCCGGACGTGCTGCTGCTGCGGCTGGGCACCACGCTCCAGGTGCCCATGAAGCTCAACCTCGAAGGCGTGGAGGACGCCATCCTCCCCGCCGCGCCGGGGCTGGAGGACTTCACCCAGCCCCCGCCCGCACCGGGGCTGGAGGACTTCAGCGCGCCCTCCACCCCGCCCGCGCCGGCCCCCTAGAAGGGACCGAAGCTCGCTTCCAGGTGCTGGCGCACGTGCGTGGGCCGCTGCGTGGCGTAGTCACGCATCGCGTCCACGTAGTAGCGCCACGACTCCACAGACACTGGATAGCCCCAACGCTCGATGTGCGCGGGAATCTCCGCGGCGACCAGGTCGGTGAGCGACTCCAGGTGTGCCGTCACGCGCTCCTCGCGGAAGGTGTTGTCCAGGTGCCACTGGAAGCGCAACACGAAGCGGCTCTTGAAGTCCGCGTTCGTCAGCAGCTTGCGGATGAGCAGCACGGACCACTCCGGGAGCGTTTCATCCGTCAGCACCCGGGCCAGTGAGTCGTAATCCGCGTCGCCGAGGAAGGCCCCGTCCAAATCGTAGAGCAGCCAGCGCCAGCGGCCGTCCTTCGCGACGGGCCCCTCGGCATCTGGCTCCACGTAGCGCCAGAACTTGACGTTGTTGTGGGGCCAGTCGGGGTTCGCGAAGAAGATCTCCGCGATTTGATAGTCGATGAAGTCGTCCACATCCATCATCGACTCCACGTGGGCCAGGTTCTCCGGCAGCGAGAGGTCGTTGTTCCGGACGAAGTCCAGCAGCGCCAGGTAGTGTGACTCGTCGCCCTCCTCGCCCGTGTCGAGCACCCCGTCCAGCTCCAGGATGGCCACCTTCTTGCGGTCGATGCCGTGGCGCGACGCGAGGTAGTACTCGTCATACCGCTCGCGCAGCTCGTGCAGGCCCCAGTACTCGCCGTTGAGGTACAAGACGGTGGGGCGGCAGGCCTGCAGGTGCAGCGTCGTCTCCCGAAGCAGTCCCTGGAGCGCGCAGTCGCGAATCTTGGAGTACAGCAGGTCCTGTCCCGACGTGCGGACGATGAGCCGCGTGTACTCGTCCAGTGTCGCATCGGGGAACACCGACGCACGGAACGTCTTTGGCCCGTAGTCCTCCTTCGCGTACAGGCGCAGGCTCTTGTGCGGCAACGCCACACTGCCCGAGCCGTGGATGCGCACGCCCGCCCCCTGCGAAATCACCGGCTGGCCGTCCACCTCGAACCACTCCACGTGGAGGGGGCGCTCCCAGTCCTTGCCACTCTGGTGATAGTTGCCGTTGCCCCACATCCAGTCCGGCCTGGGGTCCTCCGCGTGGATCCGCCCGGGGACGTAGATGCCGTGCTCGAAGCCGAAGAAGTGCTCCGCGTCCACCGTCAGCGACATCACCGGCAACGGACCATGTGACTTGTCGATGAGATAGCTGCGCGTGCCGGAAGCGCCCACGGGCGTGGCGTCCTGGAACTGCTGGAACCGCACCACGGCGGCGCGGCCCACCGGCCCGCGGGGCGGCAGCCATCGCCACTCCACCGGCGTCTCCGGCGGATTCGTGGGGATGAGGGACAGGGGCGTGGGCTCGCCTTGTGAACGCATCAGGACCAACGGCGAGGTGTAGATGGGAGAATCGGCTGTCGGCGTCGAGCCATCCAGCGTGTAGCGCGTCGTCGCGGACTCGCTCGTGGGCAGCGTCAGCAGGGACGGGGGCTGGTAGAGCGCGTGCGGCGTGTCGAAGTCCAACGGCTGGAGCGCCAGCGACGCGCGGGCCGGAGTGCCCGAGCCGTCATGCGCCACCACCTCGATGGAGTGCGTCCCCGCGCCGGGCAGCCATTGAATACTCCACTGGTCACCGTGCACCTCGGCCCAGCCGAGCAGCACGCCGTCCACGTGGACTTCCACAGCCCTGATGTCACCCTGCCCCTGAATGGTGCCCCGCAGGAAGCCGGACGCATTGTCCATGCCATCGATGGACACATACGGAACCGACTGCTCTTCCCGCGGGTTTTCAACGGGCGGAACGACTGGCGCCGGCGGGGCATCCTCACGGCAGGCGGACAGTGAAAGAGTGAGCCACAACAACACCGAGCGGGACTTGAAACGAAGGGGCATCAACGCCTGTCTCCCTGGGAACGAGCGGCCAGCGCATGGCTGGCACGGGGACGTCCGGCCCGCAGGGATACGCACACCCTGCGACACGTCCCACACACGTCCGTGCACGGCGCGCGCCTTCTGAGCCCCCAGGTGGGGCGCCCTGAAACGCACACCGCACGACGACCGCGGCGCCCGCTATGTAGCGCAGGGAACGTTTGAGGTCCATCCAGCCCCAGTGCATGTCGGGGAAAACACGAGAGCCCCCGCCCGGTGTCGGACGGAGGCTCTGGGTACCGCAAGGGCACACGAAGGGAACTACAGGAGCTTCATCAGCTCCGCGCGCTTCGCATTGTACTCCTCGTCACTGAGGACGCCTGCGTCCTTCAGCTCCTTGATTTCCTTCAGGCGCTGCGCGGGGCTGCGCGTGTCCGCCGGGGGCGCCGCGGGCGCGGGCTCCGGAGGCCGCTGCTGGTGCTGCTGCTGGTTCATGAACTGCTGGGCCATGCCGAAGCCCATGCCCATGCCCATGCCGCCCAGCGCGTTGCCCGCGCCACCACCGCCGTCACCACCCTTGGCCATGCCCTCGGCCGCGCCAAGCATCGCCTGGCCCTGCGCGTACTGCTGGAAGCCACCGGCCAGACGCGAGTACGCCACGTCCTTGCCCAGCTTCTTCAGCGTCGCCTCGTCCTCCTCCTTGATGGAGACGTGGAAGTTGCCCATCCGCACCACGGTGAGGCCGTAGCCGTCCACGTGGGGCTTGAGCCCGGAGATGACCTCGGTCTCGATCTCCTCGGTGTACGCGCCGCTCGTCACGTCGAGCAGCGGCCAGCGCTTCTTGACGAGCAGCTCCGCGATGCGGTCGCGCGTCACCTTCAGCACCTGGTTCTTGAACCAGCCGAGCAGCTCGTCGTTGCCGGTGCGGCCCATGCCCACCAGGCCCACCACCAGGCGCTCCGGGTCCGTTACGCGGATGGAGAAGTCGCCGTACACCATGGTGCCGATGCCCAGGCCCGTCTCCGGGTCGCGCACGTCACCGATGGGACCGCCGAACTTCACGCCGGCGAACTCCCGGGTGGAGACGAAGAAGATTTCGGAGATGAAGAGGTTGCCGCCCGTGAAGCCTTCGATGAGGCGGGACAGGAACGGGATGTTGTTCGTGTCCAGTGAGTGACGGCCGGGCCCCAGCTTGCCCTCCACCTTGCCGTCCTTCACGAAGAGGGCGACCTCGTCCGCATCGACGGTGAGCTGGGTCAGCATCCGGACGTTGTTCTCCGGATACTTGTAGATGATGTCGCCCTTCGCCGAGTCCGCCCGGGCGATGAAGTTGCGCTTCGTCTCACCCTTGATGCTGTCGAAGATACCCATTGCCGTCAGCGCCTCCGTGGCCGCGTTGGCAGCCGGTCAACCCGCGCCGCCACCCCAACCCTTTTAAGAGCATGGCATCCCGGACGAAAGCGCGCGCGCTCGCGTACCGGCACCTGCTCGCAACATGCCAGTTTCACTGGCGAAAGCCTAGCCGCTCGACAGGCTGGATGCCCTGGAAAGCGACAGCCGGCGTCCGCGCTAGCCCCAGCGGCTCACCAGCCGCTCGCGGTCCAACAAGCGGATACTGGCCCACAGCAGGACGGCGTCCAGCACCAGCACCACCGCGCCCTGGAGCAGGTAGTAGCCGAAGCCCGCCTTGAGCACGCCCGCCACCTGCCCACCCACCATGCCCACGATGGGCAGCACCACCAGCGCGGACAGCTGCTGGGCCATGCGCGCCTCGCTCACCCGGGCGGAGATGAGCACCGCCACCCCGTTGCCGAAGAAGGCGAACAGCGGCGCGATGACGAACACGCCGAAGGTCCACAGCGCGTTGGGCATCAGCGGCATCTTCACCAGCGGCCACGCGACGATGTCCACGCCCACGCAGAACAGGACGAAGGCCGTCCACGTAATCGCCACGGACGGCACCAGCGCCGCCAGGCTCTTGCCCGTCACCAGCTCCGCCGCCGTCACGGGCGAGGCCAGGAGCGGCTCCAGCGTGCGCCGCTCCTTCTCCCCCGCCACGCTCTGGGACGCGATGAGGATGGGCACGAACACCGGCATCACCAGGAACATGCCGAACCAGTCGGTGAGCGTCTTGTCGATGAGGAAGCGCGCGGCGCTGGCGCCCAACGGCAGCGTGGGGTCGTAGAAGAGCGCCACGCTGCGCAGGTCCGCGTGGTCCGGCGTGCGCACGTACGTCCACACCACGCCAATGGGCACCAGCACCATGACGGCCGGGAGCACCATCATGGACACCAGCAGGCCCACGTTCTTTCGCAGGTCCAGGAAGTCCTTCCAGAACACCGCCAGGGCCCGCTTCGGACGGAACGCCATGGGCTACCCCCTCCCCTCGCGCAGCAGCTCCAGATAGACCTCTTCCAGGGGACGCTGCGTGGGCACCGCGCTGTGCACCCGCGCGCCCGCTCCCACCAGGCACGCCACCACGTCGGGCGCCTGCGCATCGTCCGCCAGCATCACGCGCAGCTTCGGCCCTTCGGCCAGCACGTTGGGCGCGAAGGGCAGTTGGGCCAGCGCGACACGAAAGCGCTCCGCCTCCCCTTCCACGCGCACCTCCAGCGCCTGTCCCGCGTGCCGCAGCTCGCGGACCGGGCCCATGGCCAGCAGGCGGCGCTTCACCACCGCCACGCGCTCACACAGGCGCTCCACCTCCGCCAGGTTGTGCGAGCACAGGACGATGGTGCGCCCCTCCGACGCCAGCTCCGCCACGGCGTCGCGCACGGTGCGCGCCGACTCCGGGTCCAGGCCGCTGGTGGGCTCGTCCAGGAAGATGACCTTCGGGTCGTGCACCAGCGTCCGGACGATGGCCAGCTTCTGCCGCATCCCTTTGGAGAAGCCGCCCACCGGCTCCTCCTCGCGCCCACCCAACCCGAAGCGCTCCAGGTAGTGCCGGGCCCGAGGCCAGGCCGCGGCTTCATCCAGCTCATGCAGCTTCATGAAGAAGCGCAGGTTCTCCCGCGCGGTGAGCCTGTCGTAGAGGCCGGGCTGCTCGGTGAGCAGGCCCACCACCTTGCGCAGCGGCTCGCCGTCGCGGTCCACCCGGTGGCCCCACACGGTGGCCTCGCCCTCGGTGGGCTGAAGCAGCCCCGTGAGCATGCGCACCGTGGTCGTCTTCCCCGCGCCGTTGGGCCCCAGCAGGCCGAATACCTCGCCGGGCCGCACGTGGAAGGACAACGCCTCCACGGCCACCCGGTCTCCGAAGCGCTTGCCCAGGTCCTGGACGTGGATGCCGCTCAATCGATGGTCACCAGGACGAACTTGTTGTTGATGTCGCGGTCCACCGGCGTGACGACCTTGTCCGAGCCCACCGCGGTGCGCAGCAGGTTGAGCCGGTTGTGCTCCACCAGGGCCCACTCACGCCCCGGCCGCTGCGCCAGGGCGCGCATGCGCGCGTTCGCGTCTGACACGCGGTACTGCTCCACCGTGTTCTGCGAGTAGAACGTCTCGCCGCGCCAGTTCATCATGTACGCGACGATGGGCTCGCCCGCCTGACGCTGCGCGTAGTAGCGCCAGAAGAGGTCGCGCTGCGTCCAGTGGTGGGACAGGTCCACCCAGTGGTTCCAGTTGAACCAGAGGGCCATGCCCGCCGCGAGCACCCAGAAGGTGCCGAACAGCATCGCCCGCGCCCGCATCAACGACGCCACCACCGCCATGCCGCCCGCCACCGCGAAGGCGAAGCCCAGCGTCTTCTTGACGTTGACGGGCTCCGACAGCGCCTTGAGCAGCGAGTCCTCCGCCGCCGGCTGGCGGAAGCCCCGCACCGCGAACGCGATGCCCACCACCGCCAGCACGCCGGCCAGTGTCTGGAGCGACGCGCGGCCTTCCGCGCCCGGCCGCATGGACTCCCACGCCAGATAGCCCGCCACCGCCAGCACCGCCACGCCCACCAGCGCCTTGGCGGACACCTGGGCCTGGGCGCTCACCGCGCCCAGCGTCGCCACGCCGCCCAGGAGCAGCATCAGCGCCACGGCGCGCGCGCTCGGCGTCGTCCGGGCCCGCCCCTTCGCGGAGAAGGCATCGAAGGACAGGTAGACGCCGAAGGCCAGCAGCACCAGCGTCACCAAATCGCCCGTCCACAGCGGGCGCGAGGTGAAGAACGCGATGGGCTTCGTCACCAGGTCCTGCGGATAGGTCCGGTCGTAGTTGTAGACGAACAGGTCGGTGAAGATCTTCGGGTTCTCCGCGATGTTCTTCCCCACCAGGACGAAGAGCAGGAACCCGAAGATGAGGCTCACCGCGTGCGCGGAGATGCCCTCCTCCCACAGCCGGTCGATGAAGAGCGCCAGGAGGACGGCCACGCCCGGCAGCACCGGGAAGACGTAGTGGTGGAACTTGGTGGCGCTGGACGACAGCAGCCAGAAGGAGAAGGCCACCCACAGCACCGCGATGATGGCCAGGTGGTCCGCCGCCTTCTCCGAGCGCAGCTTCAGCCGCGCCACCACCGCGAAGGCGCCGGGCAGCAGCGCCACCCAGGGGAAGATGGCGAAGCCACCCTGCTCGATGAAGTAGATGAACGTGCCGCCCGGCGTGGTGGTGTGCACGCCCGCCGTGAGGCGGTTGAGGTGGTCGTGGACGAAGAAGCGGTACCAGAAGAGCTTGCCCTCATCGTCCACGGAACCGAAGAGGGACAGCGTCAGGTACCAGGGGCCCGCCACCGCGAAGAACACCAGGATGCCCGTGCCCAGGTGCATCTTGAACATCTGCCCCCACAGCACGGGCATGGGCTGCCGGCCCTCACGCACGTCCTTGCGGAAGCGGGACTGCGTGAGCCACTTCAGGTGCGCGTCCAGGCTGTCGCTGTCCCAGGGGATGACGGACAGGGCCGCGTACAGCACCAGGATGACGGCGGGCAGGCCCACGCCCAGCAGGCCCTTGGCCAACGCGGACAGGCCGGCGAAGAAATAGAAGCCGTACCACCAGGCGGCGCGGTGCTTCGTCGTCGCATCCAGTTGGCCGATGAGCGCGCACGCCATGGCGCAGATGAAGGTGGTGACGAAGGGCGTGTCCGTCACCGTCTGCCGCGTGAGCAGGAAGTACAGCGGCATGGTGGCCAGCACGAAGCCGGTGGCCAATCCCGCGCGCCGGGACACCACGCGCGCAACCGCCAGTGACAGCAGCGCCACCGCGGTGATGCTCAGGAGCGCGAAGGGCATCCGCATGCCCCACTCCGTATAGCGGCCCAGCATCCCACCCGGGTTCGCCGCCCCCACCACGTTCATGCCCAGCGCCTGCATCCACATCGTGAGCGGCGGCTTGGAGAAGAACCACGAGTTCTCCCAGAAGGGATACACGTAGTCCTGGCGGACAATCATCATCCGCGCGACTTCGCCGTAGTGCGTCTCCCAGGGGTCCCAGAGCCCCACCGCGCCCAGGTAGGGAAGGAAGAGCAGGGCCGCGAAGCCCGCCGTGGCCGTCACGACGCGCAGACTGAGGGACAGCTCCAGCCACCGCTTCGCCCACTTCGCCTGGAAGAAGTCCTTGCCGAGGATGGCCTCGACGAAGGTCTGCTCCCGCTGCTGTTCGACTTCGCTCTCCACGGACTGAAGCTCCTTGAGTCGTTCCGGGCGGTGGGCCGCCCACCCTCGGCAGGACGCGGCGTTATATCCCCGCGGCCCCCTCCGGTCGACCACCGCCAACGGGCACTGCCGTGAGCCTGACTGCGCGCCGCTGTGCAGGGGGATGTACACGACAGGGGCGTCAACCCCGCGAAAGCACGGCTCCTCGGCAGAGGCACGGCGCTTGAAACGCCCGGGGCCGGCGGTGCGTCCCGAGGCCGACGGGACGTGGCCGCCGAGGAGACATCATGCTCGCCCCCGCAGTGTCCCTGGCTTGCGCCCTCTTGCTCGCGCAGCCAGGGAACGAGGCCCCTGTCCTTCAGCCGCCCACCACCCCGCTTCCGGTCCAGGCATGGCGCGCCCCCACGGTGTGCTTGCGGCTGCCACCGACGAAGAACGTTCCCTCCGGTGAGTGGCGGGCCCAGTGTGACGACACCGCGCAGGTGTGCCGGGTATCCCCGTTGAGGGAGCTGGACGCCGAGGGCGTGGAGACGGACCGGCTGCAAGCGCGGGCGACGACCTGCTCCAGCGGGTTCGATGAGGAAACGGCGGAGCGGGTGAAGGGTTATCGAATGGAGCCGGCCCGCGCGGCGGCCCCACCCGGCTGGTACCGCGACGAGCGCGGGCGGATGATGCAGTTCAACTTCGACCTGAACCGCCGCGTCTGGCTCGGAGGCGCCTGGGCGCCCCTGTGGCATGACGGCCAGGTGCAGGGCCGCATGCGCGCCGACTTCGGCATCGCGGTGGAGGCGCCGTCCCACCGGGGGAAGCGGCTGCACCGGCTCCGCTTCCTGGAGACGGAGCTGCACCTGGGCGAGCCCTCGCTCGACCTGACGGCGGCGCGTTATGACTTCAGCGTCGAGCGCGACAACCCGCTCTTCAGCGTGACGACCTTCTTCGGCAAGCCGCGGCGGTATGACCTCCACCTCAACCTGGGTTTGTGGATGGAGACGCTCCGCGTGGAGGAGCTCGAACGCAGCGGCGAAGCGGGGCGCTTCCTCACCTGGGGCACGCTCCACGCCACGGTGGACCTGTGGCGTTCGAAGGACCTGGTGTCCTACGTGCGCGTGCGCGCCGGTCCATCCTTCGAGCGGGACTACGCGAATGGCTTCAACACCTTCGTCCCCGGCGCGGCGCTCGAAGCAGACCTGACGCTGGACCGGGACGGCTTCCACCACCTGCGGCTGGGGGTGGAGGCGGAGAAGGTGTTGCTGGCCCCGGCCGTCGCGGGCCGCCCGCTGAGGCCGGAGCGGCTGCGGCTCCAGGCCGGCTACGAGGTCATCCTCCTGGCCATCAACGACCAGCCGTTGAGCCTGCTCGTGGATGGCCGCGGAATGAAGCGTGGCGACATCGCGGGCGTCCCCGAGCAGTGGGAATGGTCCGCGTCCGCGGGCCTGCGCTTCTCCCTCTGGGCTCCCGCGCGTCGCTCCGCGCCCCTGGCCACGTCCGTGAAGGAGTAGGCCTCCATGCTGATGCTCGGACTGGCGCTGCTGCTGGCCACCGCCGCGGACGTGCCGCGGGGCGTGCCCGATGACGACGCCTGCGTGGCCCTGGACGAACGCGGTGAGCGCTACCCCATCTGCTTCGACCCCGGCGACGGCTTCGTGGTGGGCACGCGCACGCGGCTCAGCCGCTCGGCGATGGCGCAGGCGGTGCGCACGGGCGTGCACATCCGAAGCGGACGCAGCAGCCGGAGCAAGGGCTCGCCCTGGTTCAACAACCACCGGCTGCTCGGTCTGGAGGCGTGGGCTGGGGAGCAGCGTGGGCTCACCTTCACCGCATATGACGGGACGCTGCGCCGGCACCTGGAGGAAGGCTTCATCCTGGTGCCCACGGCGCGGCCAGCGCGCATTCCCTTCCCCTTCGACGTGACGGTGGCGCTGCGACTGGGGCACCTGGAGCGCCGCGTCTGGGAGGGCCCCGGTTGGACCTTGGAAACGGGACGGCTGGGCCTGCTGCTGGACCCGATGCGCGCGGAGACGGAGCGGGTGTGGTTCGGCGTGGGGCCCGTCGCCGGGCACGCGGTGCGGCGCTCACAGGAGGGCGTCTCGCACACGGTGGCGCCCTTCACCGAGCTGATGTTCGACGCGGGCCTGGAGTCACGGGACGGACTGTGGGCCCTGCGCGCATCGGGGCTCGCGGGCTGGAGCATCGGAATCGAGCGTGGGCTGTACTTCCGCGCCAGGACGGACGTGGGCCTGGAGCGCGTCGTGCTCGCGGTGGCGGACCAGCCCGTGGTGCTCCAGTTGAGCGGGGCCTATGTCCACCGGGACGCGGGGCTGGACCGGCGCAGTGAGTGGACCGCGAACGTCGGGCTCGCGGTCCGAGTTTTCGGCGCCCGATGATGCGAACAACGACTTCCTGCTCAAGGACAAGGACTGAAGCAAGGCGCCCGGGCGCTCCCCCCAAGGAGCGCCCGGCGCTGGCTCACTTCGGCTCTGTCGGCGTGACGGCGCCGTTCAACACGTTCACGAGCGTCGCCCCCAGCGCCACAGGCGGGTAAGGCACCGCGGAGAGAACGGAGGTCGCCGAGTCGATGACCGCGTGCGCCTTCTGCGACGGCGTGGACGTCGGGTTGGTGAACACGTCCCGCGTGTTGGACAACGAGGACAGCGTGCTGAAGACGTTCAGGAACGGCACGGCCTTGCCCACCGTCTTCGCGACGGTCGTCGAGGGCATCGACGAAGGCATGTTGCCCTGCAGCCCATCCTTGATGACGCGGACGCCCGACTCGAAGGTGTCCGCCACGTTGATGGCGTTGTTCGCCGTGCCGGACATGCTGCCCACCTGGCTCATCACCGAGTGCGGCGGCGTCTGGACCTGCTCCGATGTCCCGCTCTTGCCTCCCACGCTCTTCGCGCCGGTCGCTCCGAGCTGAAGTGCGTTGACGGTCCTGTCCCCGATTTCCACCCCGGTGGCGCCCAGATTGACGGGCAGCTTGCTGGGCGAAACGGTCGGCTTTCCAAAAATCCTCGTCATGGTGTCCCCCCTCTGCGTGTGCCTTCGGCCTACATTGGGGTTATCTGCGATGATTCTCGGGAGTTTCGCCTACACTTTCCGACCTGATTTTCAGTGGTGAGGCGCAGCCTCCAGCACCGTCCGCAGCGCGAGTTCCGCCGCGCGCAGCCGGGCATCCTGAGGGTCCACCCGGCGCGCTTCCACCAGGCGCTCCAGGGCCCGCGCGACATTGCCGCGTGACAGCTCACAGCGCACGCCGGCCTCCAGCGCGCCTGTGTCCCAAGGCCCGTACACCCGCGCCTCCGCGGCGGCGTGACACCCCTCCTCCACGCGCGATGCCTCCAGGAGCGCGCGCGCCAGCTCGACACGCGTCTCCACATGAGCGGGCGCCAACCGCACGGACTCGCTCAACGGCGCCACTGCTTCCTTGGGAAGGCCCAGGCGGCGCAGCACTCCGCCCAATGCACGCAGCGGTCCCGGCGCCCCCGGAACGAGCAGCGCTTTGGCCCGCGCCTCGCGCAGGACGGACGGCTCGTCGAAGCGCACCTCCGCCACCATCCGGTCCACCACCGCGCGGTAGGCGGGGTACGCCGCGGGCCAGGTGAACACCAGCCGGTACACCCACTCCCCCCGTGGCACGAAGAGCGCCATCAGATGAGTGGGCCCCCCTGGCCCCTCCAACTCCGCATGCAGCCGCTGCGCGCTCCGCCCGCCCACGCGCGCCGCCACCGGCCCCGTCACCTCCAGCGTCCGCCCCTCGGGGCTCGGAGCGCCCTGCACCAGCACCTCCTGCTGGAACTGCCGCGCCTGGACCGAGCCGTCTCCTGGCTCTCCCGCCTCGATGGCCTCCGCCGAGAAGGTCGCGCGGCCACGCCCCGGCAGCCCGTTGGAGAAGGCCCGCCGGCCCTGCCCGTCCACGTCGCCCCGCCAGTCGCGCGGCAGCGCCACGGAGAGGCCAAAGCCGTCATCCCGCTCCGTGCGCCAGACGGAACGCTCCGCCACCACGCCCCCCGTCACCAC
>NZ_VHLC01000250.1:0-431 GCF_006547355.1 Myxococcus sp. AB036A
GAACAATAAAAACAGCAGTGGGTATGACTTTAGGTGTAATTATTAGTAAGCTGTTAGGTTTAGATAATTATGCTTCAAGCGCCATATTAGTCGTATTATGTATTAAACATACAAAAGTACATTCGCTACAAGCGATTATTTCAAGATTAGTATCATGTTTTTTAGTATTGTTTTTAGGTTCAGCAATATTTAGTTTATTAGGTCAGAGTCCAATTGTACTCGGTATTATCGTATTGTTATTTATACCATTAACTGTCGTATTAAAAGTACAAGAAGGTGTCATTACGAGTTGCGTTATATTACTTCATGTTTTTAATGCAAAATCAATTGATGCACATTTAATTGTTAATGAAACATTATTACTGTTAATTGGACTAAGCATTGCATTTACAATGAATTTAATGATGCCAAGTTTAGACAAACAACTAGAC